>JACDCN010000285.1 GCA_013817555.1 Actinomycetota bacterium | reverse complement strand
CGAACCACACTTCCAGACGGCTATTTCCACGTGATCTCGCGAGGGGTCGACGGCTGCGCGATCGTCCGAGACGACGTCGACAGACGGATGTTCCTCGCCCACGTACGCGTCTGCGTCGAGCGCTACCTCTGGACCGTCCATGCGCTCTGCCTGATGACGACCCACTATCACCTCGTCCTCCATTCCACGCGAGCCGAGCTGTCACGCGGAATCCAGCGGTTGAACGGTCGCTACGCCCAGTTGTTCAACGAGCGCCACGTCCGCTTCGGCCATCTCTTCGCCGACCGCTTCACTTCGAGAGTCATCGAGGGAGAGCGCCACCTGCAGGAGGCATGCCGGTACGCCGTCGAGAATCCCGTTCGGGCGGGAATCTGCGACTCAGTCGAAGACTGGCCGTGGGCCCACAGCCGCTACAGGGAAAGAAACGAGTACGAGCTACGGACCGGGCTTGCGGGCCACATACCAGCCGACCTCGATCTCGAAGACAGAGCCGGGCGCGAGCCCGCGCACGCGCGCCCGCTCCTCCTCGGGAGCCTCCGCGAGCTCGAGACGCTGCTCGAGGTCGACCCGCTCCCGGGTCACCTCGTGAGTGACCAGAACGAGATCGTTCGCGTCGAGGAACCCATGGATGTCGGCATCCGGAAGGAGTCGCTGATGGGTTGGGTCGCGGAGTCGCTCGAAGCGATCCATCTCGAGGCTCCGCAGGGGATCGACCGATCCGAGCTGGTCGGCGATGAATACCCTCCCTCCCGGCCGGGTCACCCGAACGAGCTCGGAGACCGCGAGCTCGGGGCGGCGAACATGGTGGAGGACACGAAGGCAGCCGGCGATGTCGAACGTCGCGTAGCCAAACGGGAGCGCGGTCGCGTCGCCCTCGACGAAGCGGGCGTTCTCTGGCGCGACTTCGCGGCCCGCGTTCAGATAGTCCGCGCGGGAATCGACGGCGACCACCTGCCCGACATGCGGGGCGAGGGCGAAAGCCAGCGATCCGGTGCCCGAGCCGGCGTCGAGGGCGACCTCGCTTCCGGTGAAAGGCCCGAGCAGCCGGCGCACCCGTTCGCCGAGCGCGGCCGCACGCTCTTCCTGAAGCGCGAGCCGCAGCCTCACGCTCACGGACGCTCCCCACCCGCGAGCGAACGCGAGAGCTCGAAAGCCTCTTCCCGCGTGGAGATCGTCCCGGCTGCGCGCTCTTCCTCGATGATCGCGAGGATACGTCCGATCTCAGGACCCGGTGCCAGACCGAGCTCGTCACCACGCACCAGCGGCTCCCGCGGATCAACGCGTCGAGCCTTCTCCACTGCTCCCGCGAGCTCGGTGGCGCCGAGAAATGCGAGCGCGTCGAGAGCCCACGGCTCCGTTACCCGGCGAAAACGATGGATCGCGCGCGCCGACTCGTCTTCCGGTCGTCGTGCCCGCAGAAGCGCGGCCGCGTATCGACGCAGGTCGCGTGAGATTGGAAGCATTCGCAGCCGCTCCCCGAAAACGCTGACCAGCCGGAAGTCAGGGTCATCGAGCGCTTCCAATGGACCCTCGAGGTCCCCACCGAGGGGCTCGAGCAGGCCGAGCTCGCCGAGTCGCCGATAGCCCGCAGGTGACAGGCGTCGAAGCTCGCCCAGGATACGCTCGCCAGCCGGCTCGGCGATGAGCGAAGCCGACGCCCGGAGAAGCCTTTCCGTACGCTCGTTCATGCGGAACCCCAACTCGTCCTCGAGCCGCACCGCTCGCAGGAGGCGCAGAGGGTCGTCCCGGAAGATCGTCTCCGACACGGCACGGACGACGGCCGCTTCGAGGTCCTCCCGACCTCCATGCGGGTCGTGCAGATCGCCACCGCCGACCGGGACGGCGATCGCGTTGAACGTGAAGTCACGCGTGGCGAGATCCGCGTCGATACCGCTCGGAAGAGGGGTGAAGTCGACGGTCTCCTCGACCCCTTCGGTCACCACGCGCCAAGCTCCGCGCCGCTCCGAGAGTGGGAAGGGAGCACCGCCGAACCGCTTCGCGAAACGGTTCGCGGCGGCCCTCGGTTGGCGGCAAGCGACATCGATGTCGAGCACGAGCCGGCCAAGCAGGAAGTCCCGGACGGCGCCGCCGACGATCCACGCCTCCTCGCCCGCGAGAACCTCGGCAATCCGAACGTCATGCATCGCGGATAATCCGCGTAGCGCGCGCGGCGCTCGTATCGAGCCCCGTGACGATCTCGTATCCGATCGTGTCGGCGACGCGCGCGTGCTCCTCGATCAGAACCCCGTCGCCGACGAGCGTGACCGGGGTGCCGACGTTCACCTCATCGTCGAGCTCGATCGCGATCGCATCCATCGAGACCGTTCCCACCACCCGCCGCCGCTCACCGTCGACCAGGACTTTCGTGCCAGTCATGTCACGGCGGAACCCGTCCGCGTAGCCCACCGGCACGACGCCGATCCAGACCGGTTCGTCTGCGACGTACCGCCGCCCGTAGCCGGTGCTGTCGCCCGGCTCCAGGCGTTTGGCGAGCGCGACATACGACTCCCAGCGCAGCGCGGGCTCGAGCCCGTCCAGCGCAGGGTCGCTGCCGAAGGCCGAAATGCCGTACAGCGCGATACCGCAGCGGACCGCATCGAAAGACGCGCCTGCATACCGCAGCGTTCCAGCGCTGTTCGCGAGGTGACGGACGAGCGCGTCGTCGAGGCTCACCGTCGCCTCGCGGAAGCGGTCGATCTGCAGGTTCGTGAAGTCCGGATCGGACTCCGCGGCGGCGAGGTGGCTCATTACGCCGACCACACTCCTGGTCGGAGCGGGAAGCTCCGACAGTCCCCATCGGCCCATACCCGTGTCGATCTTGAGGTGCACGGACACGCCTTCGGGAATCGGGCCGCCGAGCGCGACGAGCTCCAGTCGAGCGGCGCGCGCTTCCCCTACTTCCCGCTCGTCGCCCGGGCCCATGACGATGACCCGCGCATCATCGAGAGCTGGGACTGCTCGGAGCTCGAGGGCTTCGTCGACCGTCGCGACGCAAAGGGCGGTCGCACCACCGCGGAGCGCGGCCCGCGCCACGTCGGGTGCACCGTGCCCGTATCCGTTCGCCTTGACGACCGCCCACAGCTCCGCGCCTCGGGCGGCGCGCAACAGCGTCTCAGCGTTCCGGCGGATCGCGCCCAGATCGAGCGTGAAGCTCGAGCGCTCCACTAGTGGTCTCTCCGGGAAGTCCGGTGCCGCTTGGCCGCGCGAAAACCGAGCGCTAGGACGCAGGGAGTCTCGATATCAGTAGATATCGGGGCGACTG
>JACDCN010000284.1 GCA_013817555.1 Actinomycetota bacterium | reverse complement strand
CAGCTCTACCGACCGCGGGATCATTTTCCTTTGGGAGGCGCGGATGATCATGACGGGGCTCGAGCTCATGGGGAAGATCCCGTTTCACACGGTGAACATCCACTCGACGATCAACGCGCCCGATGGCAGGCGGATGTCCAAGAGCCTCGGAACCGGGCTCGATCCTCTGGAGCCGATCGAGAAGTACGGAGCTGACGCGACGCGGTACGGCCTGCTCAAGAACTCCTCCACGCAGGATGTCCGCTTTTCCACCGGCACGATCGAGGAAGGCCGCAAGCTCGCGAACAAGCTCTGGAACGTCTCGCGGCTGATCCTGCAGAACGCCGAGGGCGCGGGCGCCGACGCAGCTCCGCGCGACCTCGAGGAGCGCTGGATCCTCGCGCGTATCGACGCCACGCGGGCCGAGGTCGAGGACGCGTGGACACGGTACGAGTTCGCCGCGTCGACGGACGCGCTCTACCACCTCACCTTCGGCGACTTCTGCGACTGGTACGCGGAGGCGATCAAGCCCCGGCTGTACGAGGACGACCCCGATGCGGCAGCGACTGCGCTCGCAGCGCTGGAGCGGCTCCTCGTGCTGCTGCACCCGGTCATGCCGCACGTGACCGAGGAGATCTGGTCGCAGCTCCCCGGTCGTGACGCGCGCCTCATCGTGTCGCCGTGGCCGGAGCCGGACGCGAGCTTCGCCGCCGAGGTCGGTGCGCTGGACCGGGTGCAAGAGGCGGCGCAGATCTTCCGTCGGAGCGGAGTCGAGGTGGAGCTTGCTTCCGACGACGAGCGGCGCATCTTTGCCGCTGTGGTGCGACCGGAGCGAGGGCGCGTCGATGACAAGCGCGGCGCGGAGGTCGAGCGGCTTCGCAAGGAGGTCGCCCGTGCGGAGAAGATGCTCGCGAACGAGCGCTTCGTCGGAAACGCCCCACCGGAGGTCGTGGCCGCTGAGCGAGAGAAGCTCGAGCGCTACCAGCGTGAGCTCGCAGCGCTCGGCGGCTAGCCCGAGCCCTACGATCTGGCCGTGTCCGCCACCGAGTGGCTCGACTCGCTCAGCCCATGGCCCAGGGACGGCTTCGGGCTCGATCGCATGCGCGCGCTGCTCGGGGAGCTCGGCGATCCACAGCACGCTTTTCCCGCGGTCCACGTTGTCGGGACCAACGGCAAGTCCACCGCGACGGTCACGATCGAGCAGCTCCTTCTCTCGGAGCGGCTTTCCGTGGGATCGACGATCTCCCCGCACGTGGCGACCTGGAGCGAGCGAATTCGCATCGACGGGGCGGCGGTGGATTTCGAGAGAGCCGTGGCGCGCGTCCGCCCCGCCGCGGAGAGGCTCGACGCGACCCAGTTCGAGGTCGTGACCGCGGCGGCGCTCGCGCTTTTCGCTTCTGAAGAGGTGGACGCGGCAGTTGTCGAAGCGGGGCTCGGTGGACGGCACGATGCGACGAACGTCCTGCGGACGCGCGTCGTCCTGCTCACGAACGTCGCGCTCGAGCACACAGACGTCCTGGGCGACACGCTCGAAGCCATCGCGCGCGAGAAGCTCGCGGTCGCGCAGGAGCACAGCATCGTCTTTCTCCCCGACGAGACGTACGCGCACCTCGTCCCCGCGGGCGAGATCCGGTTCGGAGGCGCGCGGGAGGCTGCCGAGGCCTTCGTCGGACACGCGATCGCCGCTGCTCCGGAGGTCACCCTCCCCGGCCGGCTGGAGCGTCGTGGCGAGACCGAGATCCGGGACGGTGCGCACAATCCCCACGGTGCGCGCTACCTCCTCGAGCGGCTTCCGGCGGGCGACTACACGATCGTCGTGTCGATCCTGTCGGACAAGAACGCCGACGAGATGCTTCGTGAGCTGCGCCGGGCGGGGTCGCGACTGGTTGCCACCAGGTCATCGTCGCCGCGAGCGCTTCCAGCCGCCGACGTCGCCGCGCTCGCCCGCTCGCACTTCGACCACGTCGAGTCGGCTGACGATCCGGCGGAGGCGCTCAGGCGTGCCCACGAGCTCGGAGAGCCGGTGCTCGTGACGGGCTCTCTCTACCTGCTGGGAGACATCGCCGCCGGGGAACGGCAGTGAGAACGGCGCGCGGCGTAACGGGGCTGCTGGAGCGGCTCGCGGTGCTCGCGTTCGCGGCGCTCGTCGTGGCGGCGATCATCGCCGCATCGCTGGCGCTCGGCTATCTCGTGGGCAAGCTTCTGCTATGACCGGGACTTCAATGCCGCTTGGCGCGATTCTCGACTGGCCGCCGGACTGGACGCTGCTTCGCAACGTCGGGATCGGTTTCGTCGCCGTCCTCTGGCTCGCGACCGCCTTCTGGACGTTCAAGGACGCGCGGCGCCGGATCGGCAACCCGTTGCTGGTCGCGCTCGCGACCCTTCTCGGCCTCGGTCTGCCGTTCGTCGGGCCGATCATCTACATGTTCTTCCGTCCGCCCGAGTACCTGCAGGACGTGCACGAGCGCTCACTCGAGATCAAGGCGATGGAGCAACGTCTCGTGCAGCTCGACCAGCGCTGCCCTGTGTGCCACGCGCGGGTGGAATCCACGTACCTCCTCTGTCCGGTCTGCACGACCCGGCTCAAGGCGGCATGCTCGTCGTGCGGCCAGCCGCTCGACGCGCTCTGGCAGGTGTGCCCGCACTGCGCGACGCCGGTTCAGCACGTGCTGCCCACGCTCGAGGATGTCTCTCGAGCGCGCGGCTTGCCGCAACAGCAGCGCCAACTGCCTGAGTAGACTCGCGGCCCGATGGCCCGCGAAACGACTCTCGTCCTCGTCAAGCCCGACGGCATCGAGCGCCGGCTTGCCGGGGAGATCATCGCTCGCTTCGAGCGACGTGGGCTGGAGCTGCGCGGAGCTCGTCTCGTGAAGGTCACAAAGCCGATGGCGCGCGAGCACTACGCCGACCACACGGGAAAGCCGTTCTTCAAGGATCTCGTCGACTTCATCACGTCAGGCCCCGTGCTCGCTCTCGCTGTGAGCGGTGAGTCGGCGATCTCGGTCGTGCGGACGATGATGGGTGCCACCAATCCGCTCGACTCGGCGCCCGGCACAATCCGGGGCGACTTCGCGCTGGAGCTCTCGGAGAACATCGTCCACGGCTCCGACTCGAAGGCGAGTGCGCGACGCGAGCTCGCGCTGTTCTTCCCCGACGGCCTTGTCTGAGCCCGACTACCTGGCCATCAACCGCGAGCGCTGGACGCGGTCGAATGAGGAGTACACGGGCAGCAGCGCGATCCGGGGGTGGCTGAAGGACGACATCACGTGGGGCGTCTTCGGCGTCCCTGAGG
>JACDCN010000283.1 GCA_013817555.1 Actinomycetota bacterium | reverse complement strand
GTATCCGGGCCCGACCGAAGGCGCGCACAGCAGCCCCGCTCGGTGCGCCTGCGTGCAGAGGCGGCGAAAGGAGGAGCCGGTCCACGTGACGACGTCGTATGTGTAGAGGCCATCGAAACCCGAGGCCTTTGCCCGCCCCACGAGCGTCGTGTTGCCGAAGATGCGAGCGCCCTCGATTTCGGCAAGCGCGTCCGCCCATTCGGCCGTAGGGGCGCGATCGGCGTCGTAGACATAGAAATCGGTGATTCCGGTCTCCTGCAGACGCGCGATGTCGGCCGCTGCTCTCAGCGGGCTGCGCCCGTGATACGGCTCGAGATGGACAGCGACCTCGAGACCGTGGCGTTCGGCGGCAAGCGCGACGAGCGGAAGCCGGTCTGCCTCCGGCGAGTCGACGCCCCACCACGAGACCACGACGGTGGTCACGCCGGCGCCTGCGATCTCGCGCATTTGCGCGTCGACGATCTTCGCATTCGACGATGAGTACAGCCCACGGCTAGGGAAGTACGGCGTGGAGAGAACGGATGTGCCCTCGCGCTCCACGTACCAGTGCGCCCACCGGCCGTCGCGAACCGGGGTCGAGTACCAGGGGTAGTAGAAGATCGCAGATTCGGCGGTGCTCGCGGCCGGGCGCGCACTCGAGCCGGCGCCGCCCGGGAACGCGAGTAGCGTGGCGAGAACCACCACGGCCACGGAGGACAGTCGCGCACTCGTCACGCCGCGCAGGACTCTAACTGGCGCTCCGGATAGTTGAGGCTAGGATCACGAGAGGTGGCTGACTACCGGTACCTGATCGTCGGCGGTGGAATGACCGGGGATGCGGCGTGCAAGGGAATCCGCGAGCACGACAAGAACGGTTCGATCGGGCTCTTCGCGGAGGAATCGCATGACCCGTACGCGCGACCGCCGCTGACGAAAGGACTTTGGAAAGGGAAGGAGGAGAGCTCGATCTGGCGAGGGACGCGGGATCTCGACGTCGAGATCCACACGGGCCGCACGATCGTCTCGCTCGATCTCGGCGCGCATGCTGTGACCGACGACGCCGGAGCGACGCACTCCTACGAGCGGCTGCTCCTCGCGACAGGTGGTACCCCGCGCCGCCTGCCGTCCGCCCCGGACGACGTCATCTACTACCGGACGCTCGACACGTACCACCGGCTTCGGGCGCTCGCGGGCGCCGGCGTGCGGGCAACCGTGATCGGGGGAGGCTTCATCGGCTCCGAGATCGCCGCCGCGTTGGCAATGAACGACTGCACGGTCACGATGGTCTTCCCGGACACGGGAATCGGCGCGAAGGTGTTCCCGGCAGACCTCTCGTTGTTTGTCAACGAGTACTACCGCTCGAAGGGTGTCGACGTCCTTCCCGGGGAGAAGGTCGCCGAAATCAGTCGCGCGGGAAGCGCGGGACTCCGTGTCGTCACCGCTGACGACCGTTCGATCGATTCCGATGTCGTCGTCGCAGGGCTCGGAATCGAGCCGCGCACGGACCTCGCAGAGAAGGCGGGAATTCCGGTCGAGGACGGCGTGCTCGTCGACGAGTACGGGCGGGTCGAAGGGCATGACGACGTCTTTGCCGCAGGCGACGTGGCGCGCTTCCTGGCGACGCTGCTCGGCGGTCTCCGGCGAGTGGAGCACGAGGATCACGCGAACTCGCATGGCCGATGCGTGGGCGCGAACATGGCCGGCGCCAACACGCCGTACGACTACCTCCCGTTCTTCTACTCCGACCTTTTCGAGCTCGGCTACGAGGCCGTCGGCGACGTTGACTCCCGTCTCGACACGGTTGCCGAGTGGGCGGAGCCGAATCGCAAGGGCGTCGTCTGTTACGTGGAGGACGACAAGCCGCGCGGGTTCCTGCTCTGGGACGTGTGGGACAAAGTCGAAGCCGCGCGCCAGTTCATCGGCGCCGCCGACCCGGTAGACCGGGTCGCCGTGCGCGCGCTGATGGACTGACCCACCTATCCCGGGCAACGCGAGCGAGCGCTCGAATGCTGCCTGCTTCACACCCCGGAACTCTCGTTTTCGTGGGTACCCCATGAAGGGGTCTTTCGCAAGGTCGGAATCCGCGCTAGCGGATTCCGACCTTGCGCCTCTAGATCAGTCGTCGAGGATGAACGTGACGAGCATGTTCACCTGATACTCGGAGATCGATCCTCCGTCGAGGCGAACCTGCTGCTCCTTGATCCATGCGCTCTTGACGTTTCGGAGCGTCTGATTCGCGCGGTCGAGGCCCTGCTTGATCGCATCCTCGAAGCTCGTGGTCGACGTTGCGCTGATCTCGCTGACGCGTGCAACTGCCATGTCCTGCCTCCTTCGCTTGGGATGTCGAGGGGAGTCTGCTAGAAGCGGGGAATGTACGAGACCGAAGAGGACTTGCGCCGGCTCCAGCATCTGCTTGACCGTACTCTCGTAAACCCAAACCCGCGCCTGACCTCGATCGTGGCGTCTCAGCGCGGGTTGACCGCACGCGAGGTCGTATGTCACCTCGAGGGAACGAGCACGTCGCGTTTGCCACGTCAACGAGCATGGTGAAACCTCGGGTTGCCCCGCTCGACAGCGTCTTTCTTCGTGGCCGCGGCACTCGTTCCGAACCCGGAGCCCAAGCGAGTCGACGTCCAGACGTTCTCCCTCGACGAGCTCGAGCTCGCGGCCGCGGAGCTCTCCCCCACGTTCCGAGCCATTCCGGTGTTCGCCGCGCTCACGGGCTTGCGGCCGTGCGAATGGATGGCGCTCGAGCGCGCCGACGTCCACCACCAGGCGGGCGTCGTCACCATCCGCCGCGCGGTCGTCGAGGGCGTCGTCAAGCCCTACGGTAAGACCGACCGTTCTCTGCGGGCAGTCCCCCTGCCCGCGAGAGCGGCTCAGGCGCTCGACGAGCACCCGACCCGACTCCGATACCCGCGTGCTCTTCCCTGGGACGCGTGGCGGGCCCCTAGCGCTCTCACCGTGGCGTCATCGCGAGTGGAACCCGGCACTCCGTGCGGCGGGCCTCGAGCACCGCACGGTCTACGCGTTCAGGCACACGTACGCGAGCCTCTCGATCGCCGCTGGCGTGAGCCTGTTCGAGCTCTCTCGGCTCATGGGAACCTCGCCGGCGATGCTCGACAAGACCTACGGGCACATGCACCCGGACGCGCTCGACCGCGCTCCCGGACGATGATCGCCGGCTCGAGCGTCGCCGCCACGCTGAATGATGCGGTGACTGCTCTTCGGAGCGTTCGGGGACTTTCCGGGGACGCGAGCGAGGAGGCTGGAATCTGAAACCCGTCGCTTTGC
>JACDCN010000282.1 GCA_013817555.1 Actinomycetota bacterium | reverse complement strand
CCTCTGGACTTCGCCCGCGCAGCGATCGCCCATCGAGGAGGACATCGCCGGAGCGGAGCGGCACCAGCCCCATCAGCGCGTGCAACGTGGTGGATTTGCCGGCGCCGTTCGGCCCGATGAGCCCGACGATTTCGCCCTCGCTCACGTCGAAGGACACGTCACGCACGACCGGATTTCCGCCGTAGCCGACCGAGATGCCCTGGATCCGGAGCACCGGTTCGGTCACACACGCTCCTCGCGCACAGCGCTTTCCCCCAAGTAGGCGGACGCGACGTCCAGGTTTGCGCGGATCTCGTTCGGCGTCCCCTCGGCGAGCTTCGCGCCGTGATCGAGAACCTGGATCCGGTCGCAGACGTCCATGACGAGCGCCATGTTGTGGTCGATCAGCAACACGCCCGCGTCGTGCTCGTCCCGCACGGAGCGAATCACGGCCGCGAAATCAGGAACCTCCGCCTCGGGCAAACCCGCTGCAGGCTCGTCCATGAGAACGAAGCTTGGCTCCGTCGCGAGTGCCCGCGCGACGCCGAGCCGCCGCTCGTCCCCGTGCGCGAGCACGCCCGCAGGAGCGTTCGCGTACCGCGTGAGCTGCAGCTGCTCGAGCAGCGCATCGGCGCGTCGGCGGGCGGCCCCGGGGCTGAGGCCGGCGCCGAGCGCCGAGACCTCGATGTTCTCCCGCACCGAGAGCCCGCGAAACGAGCGAGAGTGTTGGAACGTGCGCGCGAGGCCCTGGCGACCACGGCGATCTGGCCGCCAGCGCGTGATGTCGCGCCCCTCCAGCTCGACCCTGCCTTCGTCGGGAAAGTCGAAGCCGGTGATGATGTTGACGAGCGTCGACTTGCCGGCGCCGTTCGGCCCGATCAGCCCGACGACCTCGTGCCGATGCAGTTCGAGAGTCACAGCGCTGAGGGCCTGAACGCCCTCGAAGGCGCGCGAAACCGAGGCGGCCCGGAGCGTTGCGCCGGGCGCCTCTCTTTTTGCGTTTTCGCGTCAGACAAGCCGTCAGATCTTCGGGACGACCTTCGCCTTGATGGTCCCGACGACCTTGGGGACGTTGTTCTGCACCCGGATCACCCGGTACTGCCGGCCGAACACGGTGTGCAGGCTCTTCGAGAAGCTGACCTTGCCGGACAGCGTGTTCACGTTCTTGAACTTCTCCATCTCCGCGGCAAGCCGAGCGCCGTTCGTGGAGCCGCCGGTCCGCTTGAGCGCGGTCACTAGCCCATCGATCGCCGCCGGCCCCGTGATGAACCCGCCGGTGCTTCCGCCCTTCGCGATCGCGGCCTTGTTGCGCTTGACTAGAGCGTTGACCGCCGCGACCGGGTCGTTTCCGAAGGCCGAGGCGAAGGTGACGTAGTAGTAGTTCGAGACCGTCGGGTTCGGCGTGTACCAGTAGTTCCCATCTCCGGCCCACGAGTTGAGCATGGGAGTGTTGTTGCCGAGCGTCCGCAGGCCGTTCAGGATCGGAACCTGCGCTCCAAAGGCCGCGGCGGTCGACGTGACGATCACGTCCGCGTCCTCTCCGTTCAGGCGGGTTGCGACGTTCTGCCAGGACGCTGGGTTGCCTCCGAGCGACTGGTACGTCTCTTCCGCGACGATTCTCCCTCCGAGCTGGCGCCAGCGAGCCTCGAACGCCTGCACGACGTTCCGGAAGTAGACGATCACCGTGTCGGTAGCGAGCGCAGCGTCTCGCCAACCGCGCTTCCACGCGTACTCGGCCATCGCCGAGCCTTCGTCCTGCGCGACGTTGCCGTAGGAGAACGCGAGGCGTCCCTTCGCCCCGAAGCGTTTCGGGCCCATCTGATCCGTGCCGATGCAGGCCGCAATCGTGAGCTTGCCCGCGTTGATGGACTCCTGCACGACGGGCGCGGCGAAGTCGACATCACAGGTCGTGAAGATCACGTCGGCTCCCTGCCCGAGCAGCCGTGCCGCGCAGGCCTTCGCCGTAGCCGGCTTGTTGCCCTGCGTGTCGCAGGTCGTGATCCTCAAGTTCACGCCGCTTCCACGGTTCACCTGCTTGACGCGGTCTCTCGCCGTCGCGAGCGCCGGACCGTCGAAGGGCGCCATGGCGCCACTACCGTCGTAAGCCCAGCCGATCGTGACCGTGTTCGCCTGCTGCGTCGAAGCTGTGCCCGCTGCGACGACTGCGGTCGCCACAGCCGCTACGGCAACGAGCGCCAGCACCCCTCTTCTTCCTCGAATCATCACGCCCTCCTGTTTGAAGAGTTGTCTACCAGGACTGCTCCTTGGCCTTCACCAACCAATACAGCGTCTTGTGCAGCGGGACAGCGACGCCGCGCCGCTCCGCCTCGCGGACGAGCGAGCCCGTGATGAGCTCGATCTCCGTCTGCCTGTGTGCGTCGAGATCCTCCAGCATCGACGGGTAGTGCGCGGAGCCGCGCTGAGTTGCCAGCACGTTCATCTCCCAGGGATCGTCGTGAAGGTCGATCCCTGCGGCCGCGGCGACAGCCTTGCCCTCGTCGACGAGGCCATGCACGAGGTGGCCGAGATCGGTGGGCTCGTCCTCCGCGGCGAAGTGTGGATCGTGCGGGAGACCGGTCAGCGCGGCAACCGGGTTCACGGCTGCATTGAACACGAGCTTTGACCACTGCGCGGGGCGCAGGTCGGGCAGCGCCTCGGCGCGGAGCCCGGAGGCGACGATCGTGTTGGCGATCTCCTGTACGCGCTCGAACGGGGTGTCCTCGTACGGGCCCAGCCATGTCTCGGTGTCGAGGATGTACTCCACGTGCGTGTCCGAGTGGCGCGTGCCACTCATAAACGTGACCGCGGAGACAATCGGCCACTCCCCGTGCTCGCGCACGATCTCCTCCGCACCGAGGCCGTTCAAGACCGTCGTCATCGTCGCGTCAGGGAACGAGTCGGAGAGCGCCCCCAGCGCTCCTCGAAGACCGGTCGCCTTGGTTGCGACGATCGCGACGTCGGGCGGAGGTAACGCGTCGGGGTCGACCGAGGCGCGCACCCGCGCGTGACGCTCGCTCTTCCCGCTGACGCGGAGGCCCTCCCGGTTCAGCGCATCCGCGTGCTCCTTTCTCCGGGTCAGCACGGAGACGTCGCACACCTGCGCGAGATGCCCCGCGAACAGGCTTCCGATGACTCCGGCGCCGACGATGCAGACCCGTTCGATCACGCTTCCAGCGCCGCGTGACCCACCATGGGTCGAGTATCCCGTGCCGTCCGATATCAGTCAATACTCGAACGGCCACGCTTTCGGTTCACGAGCCGTCGGAACTCGCCATCGGTGACCAGCCCTCGCTTCT
>JACDCN010000281.1 GCA_013817555.1 Actinomycetota bacterium | reverse complement strand
CGAGATCCGCCTCTCGGACGGAGAGGCGTTCCTCGCCGAGACGCTCGTCTGGACCGCCGGCGTGAAGCCGTCGCCACTCGCTCGCGGGTCGGCGCTTCCGGTCGACGAGCAGGGCCGCCTTCTCGTCGACCGGTTCCTCCGGGTCGAAGGCGTCGAAGGCGCTTGGGGCGCCGGTGACGCAGCCGCCGTTCCCGACGAGACCACCGGGGGACTTTCCCCACCCACCGCGCAACACGGCCTCCGCCAGGGCAAGCGGGTCGCGGCCAACATCGAGGCGGCTCTCGCCGGCCGCCCGCTCCGGCCGTTCGTGTACGCGAATATCGGCGGCGTGTGCTCGCTCGGCCGCTACAAGGGGGTCGCGACCGTCAAGGGACTGAGGTTCAAGGGGTTCCTCGGATGGTTCCTGCATCGCTCGTACCACCTGCTCGCGATGCCGACCTGGACGAGACGGGTGAAGATCGCGATGGACTGGACGGTGGCGCTGCTCTTCCCGCGAGATCTCGCGCAGCTCGGGTCGCTCGGCAGACCACGGGAGCCGTTCGAACAGGCTTCCGGCGATCAGCCTTCCTGAGTGTCCCGACCGCCCGGCTCCGCGCTCAGGCGCCGCGCTTGCGTTGGAGCTGGCTCGCCGCCTGCAGGGCCGCGTGCGAACCCGCGATGTCCGGCAGCTCGTGGCCGCCCGCGAGCTCCTCGGCCGCCCACCGGGTCATGTCCCGGATCGACACGATCCCCACGACGTTCTCGCCATCGACGATCGGCAGGTGGCGGATGTTGCGCGACACCATCTGCTCCGCCGCGTCGGAGAGCTCGGTCCTGGGACCGACCGTGACCAGGTCACCACGGGTCATGCCCTGCTCGACGGTCGTGGTGTTCGGATCGCCGCCCTCCGCCACGAGGTTCACGATGTCGCGCTCGGTGACGATGCCTTCGAGCTTCTTGCCGTTCAGCACCACGACCGAGGAGATCCCGTGCGTGCGCATCGACTTCGCGACGTCCGCGAAGGAATCGTTCGTGCTCGCCGTCTTCACGTCCGAGTGCATGATCTCGCCGACGAGCATCGATCCTCCTGGGCCGTTGGGAGAGCAAGCCTACTATGGGGCGCCTGCGCACACCGTCGGTGGCATGATGCCGTGAATGGCGAAGCCCACCTACGTCGCGAACGTGACGTTGGGGTCTGCCCTCGGTTCTGTTGAGTCGGCTTGCTGGAATCCTCATGCTCGCGAGCAAGGAGGAACAGCATGCCGAGGAGCTACCCACCCGAGTTCAGGCGCAAGGTCCTGGACCTGCTGGCCGCAGGGCGAAGCGTCACCGAGGTCGCCGAGGATCTCGGCATCAGCGGCGCCTGCGTCTACAACTGGCGCAAGCAAGACCGGATCGATCGCGGTGAGCTGGCAGGGCTTTCCACGGCGGAACGCACCGAACTCGCCGTGGCCCGACGTCGGATCAGCGCTCTAGAAGCCGAGCTCGCCGCCACCAAGCGAGCACAAGAGCTGCTGAAGGAGGCGGTGCCCCCAAAAGGCCGATTCGCCATCATCAAGGTGATGGTGGCTGAAGGCCACTCGATCAAGATCAGCTGCCGGGTTCTAGAGGTCACCGAGGCCGGCTTCTACGCCTGGCGCAAACGACCACCCTCGGAGCGAGTGATCCGTCACGCCTGGCTCACCGACCTGATCACGAAGGTCCACGTGGATTCTCGCGGAACCTACGGCGCTCGAAGGGTGCACGCTGAACTCACGATCGGCATGGGGATCGTCGTGGGTCGTGGCGCCGTGGAGCTGCTGATGCGCCGCGCCGCACTGCAAGGCCTGCCGAACAAACGCAGGTTCCGAACGAGGGTTCAGGTCGCGACGGCCACCGATCTCGTTGAGCGATCCTTCTCCCGCTCCGAACCGGATCAACTCTGGGTCACCGACATCACCGAACACCGCACCAGGGAGGGCAAGGTCTACTGCTGCGTCGTGCTGGATGTGTTCTCGCGGCGAGTCGTCGGCTGGTCGATCGATTCGGCGCCGACTGTGGTCCTGGTGACCAACGCCCTCGGCATGGCGATCGGCAACCGCAGTCCGGCGGGAACGCTCATCCATTCGGATCACGGCACGCAATTCACTTCGTGGGCCTTCACCCGACGAGCCTTGGACTCCGGCCTCATCCCGTCGATGGGCTCGATCGGTGATTGCTACGACAACGCCGTCGTCGAATCGTTCTGGGCACGGATGCAGGTGGAGTTGCTGGACCGACAGCGATGGAACACGCGCGTCGAGCTCGCCAACGCGATCTTCGAGTACTTGGAGATCTTTCACAACCGCAAGCGGCGGCACAGCGCGCTCGGGATGCGGACACCCGTCGAGTACGAGATGATGACGCCCTATCCCATCCAGGTGGCGTGATGGATTCCAGCATCCTGACTCAACGATTCACAGGGCAGACCAAGGAGTCAACCGAACCTGGGGCAGACCCTTGTTCGACGGGCGAACCGTCAAGATGCGTCAGGGTGTCCTGTTCGGGACGGACGGCATCGAGTGGGTGGGCGCGCATACACGGGTCCCGAAGGTGGCGAGCGCCGCCCGCGAGGTAGACGGCTCGGACAAGACCCTGATGCCGGGCCTGATCGACGTTCACGTGCACCTCCAGTTCGACGGCAGCGCGGACTTCGAGAAGGAGTCGAAGGAGCTCACGTCACCCGGTCACGCGGCGATCAAGGCCGTGGTGAACGCGAAGCTGAACCTGGATGCCGGCGTGACAACCGTGCGCGACCTCGGTGGGATGGGCGGAGCGAGCATCGCCGTCGCCAGGGCCGTGGCCGCCGGACTCGTCCCGGGACCACGGATCCTCGCGGCCGGTCGTGCCCTCACGGTCACCGGCGGCCACGGCCACAACATCGCACTCTCCCGTCAGGTCGACGGCGCCGACGAGGTGCGCGCCGCCGTGCGCGAGGAGATCCGCGACGGCGCGACCGCGATCAAGCTGATCGCGACCGGCGGCGTCCTCACACCCGGCATCCCCGCGACGTTCAGCGCCTTCACCGCGGAGGAGCTCGAAGCCGGCGTCCGCGAAGCGCATGAACGCGACCTCTCTGTCGCCGCCCACGCGATCGGCGCGAACGGCATCCTTGCGGCCGTGCTCGCGGGTGTCGACTCGATCGAGCACTGCAACCAGCTCACTCCCGCCACCGCCCGGGAGATGGTGGCGCGCGGCACGTTCCGGTCGCCGACGATATGCGCGATCCGCGGGATCCTCGATCACGCGGACCGCGTGCCCGAGTACGCCGTCGAGAAGGCCCGCCAGGTAG
>JACDCN010000280.1 GCA_013817555.1 Actinomycetota bacterium | reverse complement strand
ATCGATCCCTCGCACCCCTACTTGCGTCGAAGCCTCCTTCCGGGCATCGACCTGATCAACCCGGGCAGTGGAGCCGTGGCGCAGCCGCATCCCACCATTCCGGGCCGACCGGAGCGGCACGGGACCGAGCTGGCCGGGATCGTCTCCGGATCGGACGGGCCCGGCGGGCTGCACGGCGTCGCGCCGGGCGCGTCGATCCTTCCGGTCCGGATCGCGGGCTGGCAGCCGGATGCGGAAGGCGGATACACCGTGTACTCGCGAACCGACCAGATCATCGCCGGCCTGGAGGCGGCCGTCGATCCCAACGATGACGGAGACACCCACGACGCCGCCCGCATCGCGCTCATCGGAGTCGTCGAGCCCTATGCGTCATTCCCGGACGGGCCGCTCTCACGTGCGGTTGCGGGCGCGACGGAGCTGGACATGCTCGTCGTCGTCCCGGCCGGGAACGACGGGCGTGCGGGCCCGAGCTACGGGAGCATCGCCGGGCCGAGTGGCGCGCCGGCGGCTCTCACGGTCGCTGCTGCGGATGGGCGCCCAGCGACGCCGACCGTCAGGGCCCAGGTGCGAGCCGGACTGCGTGTCCTCTTCGAGGAGCCTCTGCCGCTCGGCGGAGCGCCCACGAGCACTGTGACCGCGTCCGTAGTCCCGGTCAGCCGGGCCGACGCCGCGAAAGGCATCGCGGGGTTCTTCGAGGCGGACGGGACGAGCGCCGTGGCCGGTCGCGCGGCGTTGCTCCCGCGGGGACGTCTCTCCGAGGAGACGGTGGAGGAAGCGACGACAGCCGGCGCGACCATGGTGCTCGTCGACGGACGGCTTCCGGCCGGAGCCTTCAGCCTCGACGTGCCGGTGGGCGTCTCCGTCGTCGGTCTCCCTGGTGAGCTCGTGCAAGTCATTCGCGCGCTCCTCGCGGGGGGCGTTCCCGTCACGGCTGCCGTGGGCGCCGTCGAGATCGCCGAGAACGCCGCCGGAACCTCGGTCGCGGCGTTCTCCTCGAGAGGGCTCGCGTTCGGAGGTGGTCTGAAACCCGAGCTCGTCGCGCCCGGAGTCGCCGTTCCCACCTCCGAGCCCGGTCGCGGCGAGGACGGCGATGTGCGATTCGGAACCGTGAGCGGGACGAGCGCCGCGGCTGCCGTCGCGGCAGGCGCTGCGGCCGTCCTGGCCCAGGGACGCCCGCAGTCCCGCGCGCCCGAGTTGGCTGGGCTGCTCACAGGCTCCGCGCAGAGGCGCGATCTGGACGCCGCCGCCTCGGGTGCGGGCCTGCTCGATCTCCGCTCGGCCGTGCAGCAGGAGATCGCCGCCGAGCCCGCGACGGTGTCCTTCGGAGTGCCGGGCCGAAGCTTCGTCGAGCTGGAGCGAAGACTCCAGGTCCACAACGTCTCGACCCGAAGACTCACCGTCTCGATTCAGACCTTGGCGCTCGCTCCGAAAGGGGTCGAGCTCTCGATCGAGCCGAGGCGCCTCCGGATCGACCCCGGACGGACCGCGACCGTGATTCTGCGGGCGGATACAAGCGAGCTCTCGGAGCAGGCCGGCGCTGCGACGGGAGAGCTCGTGCTCGCTGTCTCCGAGTCCTCGGAGGTGCACGTCCCGTGGGCGGTCGCGGTCCCGGCCCCGGCAACCGATCTGCTCACGCGGGTGTCGCTCGAGACCGCTGCGGGTGGTCGAGTCTCCGACGCGACGCCTGCGGTGCTCGGCCTCGTGGCCGGAGCGCTGATCCCGACGCCGGGTCCACAGGTGCGTCCCCTCGACGAGTTGGAAGTGCAGCTTCGGCGACGGAATGGAGAGCTGATCGGCGTCCTCTCGAGACGGCGTGAAGTTCTCCCTGGGCGATACACGTTCGGGCTCAATGGCCGGGGGCCCGGTGGCGAGCGCCTGCGGCGGGGGAGCTACGTCGTGCGGATCGTCGCGCGTCCCGGGGACGGCACGCGCCAGCAGGTCGAGGACGTGCCCTATCTACTGAGGTAACCGGCATATACTCGGCGCCGTCGACCAGGAGGCGTAACTCGATGTCAACCGCTGAGGCGGCGTCCCACCTCCGCGAGAACCCCTTCGGGCTTGCGAAATCGCAGCTCAGGAGGGTGGGGGAGATCTTCGAGCTCGATCCGAACCTGATCCGCGTTCTCTCGCAATGCAAGAAGGCCGTCGAGGTCTCGGTGCCCGTCGCCATGGACGACGGGTCGATCGAGGTGTACCTCGGCTACCGCGTCACCCACAACATCGCGCGCGGCCCGTCCAAGGGCGGCATCCGCTACCACCCTGACGTCACGCTCGACGAGGTGAAGGCGCTGGCGATGTGGATGACCTGGAAGTGCGCGCTGATGAACCTCCCCTTCGGCGGGGCCAAGGGCGGCGTGATCTGCGATCCGAAGACGCTCTCCGCGAAGGAGCTCGAGCGCATGACCCGGCGCTACACGAGCGAGATCATCAACGACATCGGGCCCGAGCGGGACATTCCTGCGCCGGACGTCGGGACGGACGGCCGCGTGATGGCGTGGATCTTCGACACGTACTCGATGAACAAGGGCCACTCGGTGCTGGGAGTCGTCACCGGCAAGCCGCTCTCGGTCGGAGGCTCGCTGGGACGGGAGGAGGCGACGGCGCGCGGGTCGCTCTACTGCATCCAGGCGCTCATGGTGAAGAACGGCGAGCGTCTCTCGGATTCCTCGGTGGTGATCCAGGGCTTCGGGAACGTGGGTGCGAATCTCGCGCGCCTGCTCCACCTCGAGGGCGCGAAAGTCACTGCTGTCTCGGACTCGCTCGGTGGTGTCTACAACCCGAACGGCATCGACGTGCCCGCGGCGATCGCGCACAAGCAGGAACGGGGGACGCTGCTCGGGCTCGCGAACGCGGAGCAGGTGACCAACGAAGAGCTTCTCGAGCTGCCCTGCGACATCCTCGCCCCGTGCGCTCTCGAGCAGGTCATCACCGAGGAGAACGCCTCTCGCGTGCAGGCGAAGATCATCTGCGAGGGGGCGAACGGCCCGGTGACCCCGACCGCCGACGCGGTGCTCGAAGACAAGGGAGTGCTCATCCTCCCGGACGTCCTCGCGAACGCAGGCGGTGTCGTCGTCTCCTATTTCGAGTGGGTGCAGGGGCTGCAGGAGTACTTCTGGCGCGAGGACGAGGTCAACGCAAAGCTCCACGACATCGTCGCGCGCGCGTTCGAGGAGGCATGGCATGCGAAGGCGCATTACGACACGAGCCTGCGCATGGCGTCCTACGGGCTTGCGGTGCGACGCGTGGCAGAAGCGACGACCACTCGGGGCTTGTACCCATAGCCCGGGTCGTGCTCTACACCGCTTCGGGCTGCAGTCTTTGC
>JACDCN010000279.1 GCA_013817555.1 Actinomycetota bacterium | reverse complement strand
TCTACATCGGACTCGGCATGCTTCAAGAAGTCATTGGATTGGAGCCGGCGATCGTCGTCGGGTTCGTCATGGTCATACCTGCGGCGATCGTGGCGGGACGTGTTCTCAGCCCCGCACGCGGTGGGAGATCGGCGAGTGCGGCGTAATAGCGTCCCGCTGGATGCAGTGCAGGTGGGGATGGTCCGCTCACGCGCTCCAGACGGCGAGTCACTCTTGATAGCTCCAGCCAGCCCTTGGCCTCGGCTCGCTGCTTGAGGATCGGCAGGGCCTGCAGCAGGTGACGGTGCCTTGAGCGCCCGCCACAGGTGGACGAGGTCTGAGAAGCTCGACGCGGCGGTTCGTCGCGAGATCGCGCCGCGTGGTTGGCTCTGCTCGGCGTGGAGAATAATCTCATCCCCGTCAACCTCGTGACCGCCCGGTCAAGCGCCTGAGGATCAGGCGGGCGGAGCTCCACTGGCTGACGCCCGGAGCGGCTCGCCGCACTGATCGAGGCCTTGAGGAACACGCTGTGGGAGATCCCCGTGCCGCTGGCGGGTCGTGACCGGGGCTTCGCCACCGAAGGTCCTCGGCATCGCGTGGGAGGACGTCGATCTCACAGTTGGCATTCCGCTGGCAGAGACCCGCTTCGAGACAGCTCACGACAACGTTTCGGTCGCGAACTAGCAGGACGCAGCAGTGGGACTGGCTGGAATCGAACCAGCGACCACCGGATCATGAGCCCGCTGCTCCCAGCGAGCGGCTTTGGCGAGTCCAGGACGTAGTGCGGACCGAGAACATCCCTTTGATCACGAGTTCTTGTCGCGAAACGGCAGGTCGTGCCCGTTCCCTTCTGGTTGGTGCCCTGCCCAGGATTCAAACCTGCGCACGGCCCACAAACCGCTCCCGTACTCGGTCGCGTTTACCTTCACGGGTATCGGCAGATGTTCGACGAAGACGTTGACCTCCCGCGAGCTTCGGCGCCTCGGCAGCGCCTCGGTATATCTGGGCGTGTCCAACGCGTGTCCAAGCGCATTGAGCGCCGTCGAGCCGACAGCAAAAAATAGGTGAGCGTCAGGTTGAGTGCGCGCAAAGGGAGGAGATGAGGCAGCCTGACGAAGGCTCCCAGGATGCTCCAGCACCTTCCGGCTGATCGGAACGGCGCGATCTCGGCGTGCACCGACTCCGGCTCCCAACAGCTTTCATTGATCGAGCAGATATAACAGCCAATCGGCTCCGCCGATATCGACGCCTGCAAGCTCGAGCGGAGCTTTGCCGTTGTTGGCGCGCCGACACGAATCGGTGAAGCGCTTGAAGCGGTAGCAACCTACGAGCAGCCGTACGTATCGTTCGGCTGACTCGAGGCTTTCGAATCCCTCTATGAGACGGAGCTTCTTATTGAGCTGCTTGATGACGTTTTCGGTGACGTTGTTGTCGGCAGGCAGCCCCGGCGTGTGGTGATGCGCCGCGTACACATCGAAGTTGCGCTCCAGCGTACGGATGGTGTCGTACTTACCGATGCCCTTGAAGCGGGCACGCTCTTGGGTCAACGCGTTGAGCAGTCGGCTTGCCTCGTCGTAAGTGGGGGCGTAGAGCACCGCCCGGACCCGCGCCTTGAGCTCCGCGTACAGAGGCGCCTTCGCGGACCACTGAGACCTGGGGATGTCCGAGTCCAAACGGCGATCGAAATGCACGCGACATGCCTGGAAGGGCGTGGCCCCAAAGTGATTCCGGTGGGCCTGGACGAAGCCCGGGCCGAGGTCGGCGACGACACCCGACAAGGGATGACCGGCGTCGAGACGCGCCTCGGTCGCAAGGCGGACGAGTCCCTCGGCGGTCTCGACCTCGACCACGAACGCGTGCACGATGTCTTGAGTGGGGTGATCGACCCCGAGGAGCAAGCAGTGCCTGGCGCCCCGGACGAAGATCACCTTGCCGTCGATGCCGAGAAACCCACCCCACGTCGGCCGCAACTCAGTGGACACCTCCAGCGGGGTTTTCGCCTGGCCGCCGAGCTCTGATACCCAGCTATTCAGGGTGAACCGCGACACGGATCTGCCGAGTCGTTGCTCGAGCATGGACGCGAGCACACGGTACGACGACAGTCCCTGGACGTAGAGGCGCACCGCTTCCATCACGACTGCGTCGGAGAAGCCCGCACGAGGGCGCGCCACCTTACGCTCAAACGTGAAGGTGCTGCCGCAGTCCCTGCAGGAGAAGCGCTGCAGTGGCTTCAGGGAGCCGTCAAGGCTGGTCGGTGAAGAGCTCGTCTTCCCCCGACGCATGGTGTCGAGGCTTCCGCAGCGGGGGCAGCGGACTCGCCGTTTTTCCCACGCGGCAGCCCTCCTATCCGGTCGTTTACCGGATACGTACTACGGATATGCACTCCGACCTGGGATTTCGCGCCCTCCTCACGCGCACTCAACTTGACGCCGTCTGTTTTCGAGGAATTAACGATCCGGCCCCCCAACTCACGGAGGGAACACGCTTGGCGCGCACCGGCAACCGCTGTGCGCCCGTCAGAAACGCGGTACGTTCGCTAGGTAAAGTGATTCGGTCGGTCTCCGAGAGAGTGACCCGACGTGGCAGTCGAGACTGCGGCGACACTGTTAGAGCGCGAGCGTGAGCTCACCGAACTCGGCAACGCACTGACTGAGGCGCGGGAGGGCGGCGGCCGGGTCCTCCTCGTCCAGGCAGCTGCGGGGCTGGGGAAGACGACTCTGCTCCGAGCGGCCTCCGAGGCCGCGGCCGAAGCTGGCTTCACCTACCTGCGAGCGCGAGCGAGCGAGCTCGAACAGGATTTCGCGTACGGCTGCCTGCGGCAGCTGCTCGAGCCCGCCGTTGTGAAGCTCTCGGATTCTGAGCGCGACCGTCTATTCGAGGGTGCCGCGAGCTTGTCGAAGCCCCTGTTCGCGCAGACCGGTGCTCCCTCGCCGTCGGCCGACAGCTCGTTCTCGATCCTGCACGGCCTCTACTGGCTGCTCAACAATCTCGCCGACGAGGGGCCCGTCGCGCTCTTTGTCGACGACCTCCAGTGGTCCGATCCGGAATCGCTGCGATTCCTTATCTTCCTAGCCCCTCGCTTGGACGGCCTCCCGGTCGCCGTCTTTGCTTCCACGCGAAGCGGCGGGAGCGTCGCGGCGGACCTGGCTCGGCTGGCGGCCGGGCCCGAGACGACGCTGCTTCGGCCTCGACCACTCAGCGTCGAAGCAACTGCGGCGCTCTGCGAGCGGAGCCTCCGCGCATCTGTGGCGGACGAGTTCGCCACCGCTTGCCACACTGCTACCGGCGGCAACCCGTTCTTCCTTGAGGCGCTTCTCCGTGAGGCCGGCGAGCGAGGGTTCCCGAC
>JACDCN010000278.1 GCA_013817555.1 Actinomycetota bacterium | reverse complement strand
CGTTCGGCGGCGTGAAGGAGTCAGGCATCGGACGCGAGGGGTCGTCGTACGGGATCGACGAATGGCTCGAGCTCAAGTACTGGGCGCTGGGCGGCATGGGCGAGCCGCTGTGATCGTCGAGCAGCGGGACTACCACGTCTACACGGGCAAGCTGCCCGAGCTCGTTCGTCTTTACGAGTCGGAGGGCATTCCGCTGCAAACGGAGATCCTCGGCAGCCTCGTCGGCGCGTTCACGACCGATGTCGGCGCGCTCTCCACCTACACGACCCTCTGGCGCTACGAGTCCTACGGTGAGCGCGAGGAGAAACGGGCGCGGCTCCAGGCGGACGAGCGCTGGCAGGAGTTCCTCCGCAAGGTGCAGCCCCTTATGCATACGCAGCAGAACAGGATCCTTGTTCCAACGTCGTTTTCCCCGCTGCGCTGATGGGCCACCTCGACGGCAAGGTCGCGATCGTCACAGGCGGAGCGCAGGGCATCGGCCGCGCGATCGCCGGCGGGCTCGCCCGCGGAGGCGCGCGGATAGTCGTCGCCGACTTGCACCACGCAGAGGAGGCGGCCGACAACTTCCCCGGCGGAGTGGGTCTGACCGTCGACGTCTCGTCGGAAGAGGACGCCGCTCGCATGGTGCGAGAGACCGTCGAGCGGTGCGGCTCGGTCGACATCCTCGTCAACAACGCCGGCCTCTACGCCTCGCTGGAAATGCGCCCCTTCACCGAGATCCCCCTCGAGGAGTGGAACCGGGTGATGGAGGTCAACGTCGCGAGCATGTTCCTGACCAGCCGCGCTGTCGTCCCCGTCATGCGAGAACAGGGCGGAGGCAAGATCGTGAACATCTCCTCGGGGACGCCCTTTCGCGGAGTCCCGTTTCTCCTCCACTACGTGACGAGCAAGGGAGCGATCGTCGCCTTCACGCGCGCGCTCGCGAAGGAGCTGGGGAAGGACTCGATCCACGTGAACTGCGTGGCGCCCGGGTTCACGATGTCGGACGGCGTGAAGGCGCATCCGGAGGTGGTCGAAAAGCTGCGCGACGCCTCCGTCTCCGCGCGGACGATCCAGCGGGACCAGGTGCCGGAGGACGTGGTCGGCGCGGTCGTCTTCCTTTGCTCGCCGGCAGCGGACTTCGTCACGGGCCAGACAATGGTCATCGACGGCGGTCAGTACTTCCATTGATCTTCTCGCTGCACGAGTGGCCCCAGGGCGTCGAAACCGAAGGAGGGCGCCGGGTCGTCTACGACCTGGAGCGGAACGAGGCTCGTTATGGCGCGTCCCGTGTGGACGGGGCGGCTCTCGTCTGGGAGCTCGGAGAAGACAGTGGGAGCGCTGCTCTCGCGGTAGATGTCGAGCTCGACGAGGAGTCCGACTGGATGATGCGCTGCGACCGTGTCGACTTTCCGCCGGGTGGCGTCGCTCATCGGCACGTGCATCCTGGGCCGGGGATACGGCGGCTGCTCTTCGGCTCGTTGACGATCGAGGCGGCGGGCGGGATAGGGACCTTCGGCGCGGGCCAGGCGTGGTTCGAAGGCGTCGACGAGCCGGTGCTCGCCACGGCTTCGCAGACCGGGGACACCGCGTTCGTTCGCGTCTTGCTCCTGCCCGGCGAGTGGGCGGGCAAGCGAACCATTCGCTACCTAGATCCGGCCGACGACGAGAAGCCGAAGCTCCAACGAGCGACGGTTCTTCTCGAAGAGCCGCTGACGCTGTGAGAAGCGGCGGCCAGATCCTCGTCGATCAGCTCGCGCTGAACGGAGCTGATCTCGCGTTCTGCCTCCCCGGAGAGAGCTTCCTGCCCGTGCTCGACGCGATCTACGACTCGCCCATCAAGCTGGTCTCCTGCCGGCACGAGCAGGGCGCCGCTAACGCGGCCGAGGCGTACGGCAAGCTGACGGGCCGGCCGGGGATCTGCCTCGTGACGCGCGGTCCCGGAGCGACGCAGGCAGCGGTAGGCGTGCACACGGCGCGGCAGGACTCGACGCCGATGATCCTCTTTGCCGGCCACGTGCCGCGTGGAGTCCAAGGGCGGGAGGCGTGGCAGGAGCTCGACTACGCGCGTGTCTTCGGCGGCATCGCGAAGGCGGCGTGGCACGTGGACAGCGCTGCCCGCATCCCCGAGCACGTCGCGCGCGCGTACTCGCTTGCGCTGTCCGGCCGCCCGGGACCCGTTGTCCTCGCGCTCCCCGAGGACATCCTCGCCGAGACGAGCGACGCTACCGACGCGGCGCCGGTACGGATCGGGCAATCCGCACCGCGCGAGAGCGACCTCGCGGCGCTCCGTGAGGTGCTCGCCGTCGCCGAGCGGCCGCTCGTCGTCGTGGGTGAAGGTGGCTGGACGCAACAGACGGGGGAGGACGTTCTGGCCTTTTGCGAGACCAACGCACTACCCGTCGCGTGCGCGTTCCGCTGCCAGGATTTCGTCGACAACCACTCCCCGAGCTACGCCGGCGTGCTCGGCGTCGCGATGGACGACGAGCTCGCAGCGCGCCTCCGGGACGCAGACGTCGTCCTCGCCGTCGGCGGCCGGATCGGCGAGGTTCCCACGAAGCGCTACACACTGCTCGACGTTCCGTCGCCACAGCAAGCCCTCGTCCATGTCCATCCCGACCCAGGCGAGCTCGGCTTCGTCTACCAGCCTGACGTGGCCATCGTCTCCACGCTGCCCGAGTTCGCCAAGGCGCTCCGCACACTCGAGCCACTGGAGCCGCGCTGGAACGCGTGGACGCAGGCCGCACGCGCCGACTACGAGGCGAACCTGCGCCACGAGCCGATGGAGGGGCCGGTCGACCTGGGCGAGGTCATGGCTTTCCTGCACGAGCGGCTGCCGGCGGACGCGATCCAGACCTGCGGCGCGGGCAACTTCACGGTGTGGGCGCACCGCTTCGCCGAGTTCACGCAGTACGGGACGCAGGTGTGTCCGCGCAGCGGCTCGATGGGGTACGGGATCGCGGCGGGCGTCGCCGCGAAGCTCGTCCATCCGGATCGGGTCGTCGTCTGCTTCACGGGCGACGGCGACTTCGTGATGAGCTCGCCAGAGTTCGCCACCGCGGTGCAGTACGAGCTCCCGATCGTCGTGCTCCTCGTCAACAACGGCATGTACGCGACGATTCGGATGCACCAGGAGCGGCTGTTTCCGGGGCGCGTGATCGGGACGACCCTCGAGAGCCCCGACTTCCCCGCACTCGCCGAGGCGTACGGCGGCTACGGAGAGCGGGTCGACCGCACGGAGGACTTCGCGGCCGCGTTCGAGCGGGCGCTGGCGTCAGGGAAGCCGGCGCTTCTCGAGCTTCCGGTCGACCCCGAGCGCATCAGCCCCAGGATCAGGCTGAGCGATCTGCAGAGCCGC
>JACDCN010000050.1 GCA_013817555.1 Actinomycetota bacterium | reverse complement strand
GTGCACGCCGGCCGGCTCGAGGAGGGAAAGACGTTCGCGCGGGAGCTCATCACCGCGTTCGGGGACGTCGAGTTGGTCGTGGTCAACTCCGCCGGCTGCGGCTCGCACCTCAAAGAGCTCGGTTGGTTGCTGGGCGACGAGCGCGCGGCCGACTTCGCGGCGAAGGTCCGAGATGTCGGCGAATTTCTCGCGGGCGTTCAGCCGCGAGCGCGCCGGCACCCGCTCCCCATGAAGGTCGCCCTCCAGGACTCCTGCCACCTTCGCCACGCGCAGGCGCTCCCCTTAGCCTCGCTCAGCGCCCTCGGTCGGATTCCGGCGCTGGACGTCGTCGAGCCCGCCGAGCAGGACATCTGCTGCGGCTCGGCAGGGATCTACAACATCGTCGAGCCCGAGGCCGCCCGCGAGCTCGGCGACCGCAAGGCTGCGCATGTCCTAGCCACAGGCGCACAGGCGTACGCGAGCGCAAATCCGGGCTGCCTGGTGCAGGTGTCCCAGGCGCTGCGCCGGGTGCGCCGTCCCCTTCCAGCTCTCCATCCGATCGAGCTCGTCGACGCCTCGATCAGGAACGTCGGCACCGGACGTTTGCTCAGCCGCGCGCGGCGCTAGGCAGCTCTACCGGTCGCAGCTCATCGAGCCGGTCTACCTGCGCCAGCGCCGGGAACAGACGCCACCAGAGAACGGCGATCGCGATCGTCGCGACACCGCCGAAGAGGACAGCCGGAACGGCCCCCACGAGCGCGGCCGCGACCCCGGACTCGAACGCCCCGAGCTCGTTCGACGCGCTGATGAAGACCATCTCGACCGCGTTCACGCGTCCTCGTAGCTCGTTGGGCGTCACGAGAGGGAGGATCGTGGAGCGGAGGACGACGCTGACCAGGTCGAACGCTCCTCCGAGCGCGAGCGCGAGCATGGAGAGCCACATCTCGCGCGAGAGGCCGAAGACGACCATGCACACGCCGAACGCCGCCACGACCAGGAACAGCGTGCGACCCGCCCTCCGCCTGAGGGGACGCCGCGCGAGGAAGAGCGCCGCGGCGAACGAGCCTACCGCCGGCGCCGTGCGAAGAAGCCCGAGCCCGGTCGGCCCCACGTCGAGGATGTCCTTCGCGAAGATCGGAAGGAGCGCGACCGCGCCACCGAGCAGGACCGCGAAGAGGTCGAGTGAGATAGCGCCGAGCAGGACCCTCGTCCGGCGGATCAGGCGAACCCCCGCGAGGACCTCCTCGAGGCCCGCGGCGCCGACGACAGCCGGCTCGCGCCCGCTGCGTAGCGCGAGCACGCAGGCAAGTGCGGAAAGTGCGATGCCGACGGCCACGATGTAGACCAGCTCGGGTCTGATCGCGAACAGGATCCCGCCAGTGGCGGGACCTGTGACCAGCGCGAGCTGGAACGCGATCGATCGCTGCGCGAGGGCAGGGACCAGGAGCTCCTGGGGTACGAGCGAGGGCGTGAGCGCGCGGCCGGCAGGAGCGCCGATCGCACCGGCGACCCCGGACGCAAACGCCAGCGCGAAGAACGGCCAGACCTCGTCCGCACCTTTCGCCGTCACGACGAGGAGGCAGAGGAGAACGCTGATCTCCATCGATACGGCGAAGGCATAGATCGCCCTACGGGAAACGCGGTCTGCGAGCTGCCCCGCCGGCAGCGCGAGCAGTGGGAGCGGCAGGAACTCCGCAAGCCCGACGAGGCCGAGGTCGAGCGGGTTCCCGCGCACGTCGTAGACCTGCCAGCCGATCGCCACCGTCGCCATCTGCGACGCGAACGACGAGGTGAGCAGCGCGACCCAGAAGAACGCGAAGTCGCGGTGGCGAAACGCGGAGGTGCCAGGCACCGGGTGTTTCTAGGCGGCTTCCGACTCGCCGGCGGGCTTCGGCTTGTCGCCAACCCCGAACTCGACGTCGAGCCGCGAGATCCTCGAGCCCTCGATTTCGCTGACAGTCAGGCGCAGCCCGTCCACGGCGATCTCGTCCCCGACCTCCGCGGCACGACCCAGCGCGCCGAAGACGAGACCGGCCATCGTATGGAAGTCGTCCTGCTCGAGATCCGTGCCGAACATCTCGTTGAAGTCGTCGATCGTGTACGAGCCGTCGATCCTGACATGCGTCTCGTCGAGCCGCTCGACCGAAGTATCGGGAAGGTCGAACTCGTCCTCGATCTCGCCCACGATCTCCTCGATCAGATCCTCGAGCGTGACGATCCCGTCCACAACGCCGTACTCGTCGACGACCATCGCCATGTGCTGCTTCTCACGCCGGAAATCGGCAAGGAGCGCGGCAAGGTCCTTCGTCTCGGGGACGACGAAGGCGGGCCGGGCGATCGTCTCGAGACTCACAGCGGCGATTCCGAGGTCGTGCATGGCCGCGAAGAGGTCACGCACGTGCAGGATGCCGATGATCTCGTCAAGCGAGTTGCGGTAGACCGGGTAGCGGGTGTACGGCGAGTTGACGACGGTTGCGAGCGCTTCCTCCGGAGGCATGTCCACCGAGATCGCCACGACGTCCGGTCGCGGAACCATCACCGCGTCGACCTCCTTCGAGGCGAAGTCGAAGACCTTGTAGAGCATCTCCTCCTCCGCCTCCTGAAACTCCCCCACGTCCTCGGCCGCGGCCACGCTGTGCCGGATGTCCTCGCGGGTGTAGGCAATCATGCCCGCCGGAGCGGGTTTCACCCGCAGCGCGCGCAGCACTACGTTCGCCGATTTCTGGAGTGTCCACACGAGCGGATACGTGAGCCTGGCGAGCCAGTCGAGCGGCACCGCGAGCGCGATCGCGAGCCTCTCGGCCTTTTGCAACGCGACGGCCTTCGGGACGAGCTCGCCGAGAACGACGGAGAGGTAGGTCAGGATCGCGAACGCGATCAGGAAGCTGACCGCGATCGAAAGCGGCGGCTCGATCAGATCCGACAGCAGCGGCTCGCCGATCGCGCCGAGCAGGATCCCCGACACAGTAATCCCGACCTGGACCGTCGAGATGAAGCGGACCGGGTCGTCCATCAGGCGCAGCGCCGTCCGCGCCCCGCGCCCGCCTCGCAGCGCGCGCTCCTCGAGCCGGCTCCGCCGCGCGGTGACGAGCGCGTACTCCGCCGTCACGAAGATCGCGTTCCCCAGCACGAGGAGAAACACGATCACGATGCGGAGAGGAGTGCTCACGCCCCCGGAGGGGCGTAGGTACTAGGCGGGTGGTCGTCCACCATCGATCAGGCCGCAGTATAGGAAACGGTGCTGTCGTCCTCTTGCCTGAGGGCGGCACCCTCGTTCACGAGCCGCTCGGCATGGGACAGCGTCTCGGCGACCGCGAAGCGCCGGCTGCCCGGTTTCAGGTCGTCTCCGAAGAGGGCGAACGAGAGCTCGTAGCCCGTTTTCGGTTCCGAGCCAAGGGCTGTAACCGCCTCCTCTAGACGAAGACGGTGGTGCTCTTGCAGCTCTCGCGCGCGACCGGCTGGATCCGGGATCGGATCGCCGTGGCCGGGAAGCGCGATGCGCGGAGCGAGCTCCTCCATCCGCCGGAGCGCGCCTTGGTAGTCGCCCAGTGGGTCGGCACGACTGGCAGGCCAGAGCCCGACGGTAGGTGTGATCCTCGGCAGCAGATGGTCGGCGGAGACGAGGACGCCGTCCTTCACGAGGCAGAGCTGCCCGTCGGCGTGCCCGGGCGCGGCGACGAGCTCCCAGCCGTCCAGGTACTCGCCCGCCTCGACCAGCACCGGATCCCGCTGGTAACGGATGAAGGGCCGGTAAAGCGAGCTCTGGCCGACGAGCTCGGCCGTCACGTCGTCGGGGACGCCGTGCAGCCGGAACCAGTCGCGGAGCCGCTCCGACCAGGCCGGGTTCCCCCACACGAGCTCGCACTGGGCGTAGTCGAGCGTGCCCTGGTACACCGGCGCGCCGGTCAACTCGTGGAGGTCGGCGGCGGCTCCGACGTGATCCGGGTGGAAGTGGGTGACGAAAACCGCCGCGACAGGCCCGCCCGCACGCTCGAGCTCTGCGCGCCAAGCCTCCTTCGCGTCCGGAGTGCCCACCCCCGTATCGACGACGATCCACCCGTCCTCGCCCGGCAGCAGGTACGCATGCACGTGCCCGGGCCGCGTCGGCAATGGGAGGGTGACTCGCCGGATCCCCCCTTCGAGCTCGTCCACAGGCCGACTCTACCGCCCTTCCCGTAAAGCGAACATATGTTCTCCGGGGAAGATGGAGCCGCGGCGAAGAAAGGCCTTCAAACGCCGCTGAGCTTGGGCGTTTGATCCAAAACGGCTGGCGCGCTCCGCGACTGCGCTCGGTCGCCGCCCGCTACGGCAGCCTCGTCGTCTACGACGGACGGCGAATCACGCCCAGCTAACCGATGAGGTAGGCATGGACGTCGTAGAAGCGCGTCTCCGGCATGCCCTCGACGCCGACTTCCTTGGAGTAGGGCCCGATCCGCTCTTGCGCGAAGCGGTCGAACTGCTCCCTCGTCTCCCAGACGTCGACGACGCGAATACCGTCGTCTGTCTTTGCGACCCAGTGTGAGATCGCTCCGGGAGGTGCCGAGCCGCCCGGTGTCAAGCCCATCTTCTCGAGCACCTGGTCGTACTGATCGAGCGTCATGCCACCGAAGTTCATCTCAACGGCAACTGGCATGAGAACCTCCCTTGTGTTGTGAGTTGAGGGTGGCCCTAGACCACTTGACGACTGGCGGTTGGGAGCGCCGTCCACATGATGACCACCAATACGAACATATGTTCTATATTCTCTGCGTGCCCGCTGAGTACCGCCTGGAGCCTTGTAAGACCGCACTAAACGCGGTGCGCGGGATGCCTTTCAGGTGGTCGCTCAACCCGTATATGGGCTGTGTCCACCAATGCACATTCTGTTACGTCCGCCACTTCGAGCAGCGGGCCGACCGGCCTTCCGACGACCGGTACGGCCGCTCGATCCGCGTCAAGACGAACGTCGCCGAGGTGCTCAGGCGCCAGCTCGGCCGCAGCTCCTGGCAGCGCGAGACGGTCTCCATCGGGGCAGCGACCGATCCTTACCAGCCTGCCGAGGGACGCTTCAAGCTCACACGCGCGTGTCTTGTCGAGCTGGCGAGTGCCTGGACGCCGTTCTCGATCATCACCCGCGGCCCGCTGGTCGTTCGGGACATCGACGTCCTCCAGGAGGCATCCACCCGCGCCGAGGTTGGCGTGTACTTCTCGATTCCCACCCTCGACGACCGGATCTGGCGGACGACCGAGCCCGGCACCGCGCCACCCCGCAGCCGACTCGAAGCGGTCCGGCGACTTTCCGAAGCCGGAATCGATGTGGGCGTCGGTATGGCGCCGATTCTCCCGGGGCTCTCCGACCGTCCGGAGCAGCTCCAGGAGGTCGTTCGCGAGGCGCGCGCGGCCGGCGCGCGGAGCATCTGGGCGAACGTCCTCTACCTCCGTCCGGGAACGCGCGAGCACTTTCTCGAGGCGCTTGCGCAGGACTGGCCGGAGGAGGTTGCGCGCTATGAGGCGCTCTATTCAACGCGCGCATACCTGCCGTCGACGATGGCGAAGTCGATCACCGAGCCGGTTCGACGAGCGACCGCCGTAAGCCCTCCACCCATTCCGCGACAGCCCGTCCGAAGCGCTCCGCGTCAGCTCACCTTGACGATCTAGGCAGGAGCGCGCCGAGGCGCCTCGTAGAATCGCTTCGTGGCCGATGAGATCACCTGCCTGATCGCTGACGATCACGAGGTTGTCCGCGAGGGTCTGCGCCTTGCGCTCTCGCGGTCTGCGCGCATCCGCGTCATCGGAGAAGCAACCGACGGCGCGTCCGCCGTTGCGCTGACCGAAAGGCGCCGGCCCGATGTCGTGATCATGGACCTCCGCATGCCCGACATGGACGGGCTCGAAGCGACCGAGAAGATCGCTGAGAAGGTGCCGGGCACCGCGGTTCTCATCTTCACGGCCTACGGCGAGAAGTCGCTGCTGCAACGCGGCCTCGAGTCGGGGGCGCGGGGCTACATCCTCAAGGAGACCCCGCACGAGACATTGCTCAGAGCGATCGAGAAGGTCGCGGCCGGGGAGACCTTCGTTGACCCGGGGCTGATGGCCGAGTTCGTGTCCGGTAAGAACACCGCCGACCTCCTGACGCCTCGCGAGCGCCAGATCCTGCAGCTGCTCGCCGAAGGTATGTCGAACGTGGACGTCGCTGACAAGCTCTTCATCAGCCAGGAGACGGTCAAGAGCCACGTGCGACACATCCTCGCCAAGCTCGAAGCGGACACGCGCACCCAGGCGGTCGCCATCGCGCTGCGCGAGGCGATGATCGATTGACCGACGACGCCGAGCGCGCCCTTCTCGCAGAGAGGGTGCTCGCGGAGCAGGAGGAGCGCCGCCGGCTAGGGGAGCTGCTGCACGACGGCCCGGTCCAGCACCTCTCGGCGATCGCACAGATCGTCGACGCTGCGCTCGCGGCGCTCCGCAGCGGCGAACGCGAGCGAGCCGAGGAGATCTTGAGCCGGGGACTCGAGCTCGCGCGCGGCGCGGCCCGCGAGCTGCGCACGCTGTGTGAAGACCTCGAGCCGAAGGCGCTCAGCGAAGTCGGCTTCGCGGCTGCCGTCGCAGCACTGGCGCGTCGATTCGCGTCGCGGCACGAAACCCAGATCGACCTGGACATCGAACACGGCAACGAGCTCGGAGAGCATGCGCAAACGGCGCTTTACCAGATCGTGCGCGAGGCGATCGACCAGGCCGTTCGGCGAGGCGCTCCGAGCAGGATCGACGTCTCGATCCGCGAGACGACAGGCGGCGGCGCCGAGCTGGTGGTGTCCGACGACGGCCCGCCTGAGCGCCGCAGCGCCGTGCTCGAGGCGCTCGCGGAGCGGGCAGCAACGCTGAACGCGCGCTTCAGCTCAGAGGTGCGATATCCACGCGGCTCGACGATCCGCGTTGAGCTACCACCTTCTGCAGCCCGCCGATAGCATCAGACGAGATGGACGAGAACGGCGGAGGTGGCTACCTCGTGTTCCGCTGGTCGCACGCCGGCTACACGCTCGAGGAGCGGCCGGGCGACCTCCCGGACGTGGGGGTGGAAATCGAGGACGGCGGCGGGCGCTTTCGCGTGGGCAAGATCGCGCCGTCTCCGCTCCCCGGCGACAAGCGCCGCTGCGCGTACCTCCTTCCCGCCTGACGGCGGTTACGCGATCGGCTCGTTGTGGACGTCGTTCTCGTCAGCGTACTTGTCGACGAGGGTGTTGATCTTCGCTGGATCCGGAAACGCGTAGTTGATCTCGACGAACGCGTTCCACTTGTCCGGGAGCGCGTCCTCCGGGAAGATCGCCTCCACCGGGCACTCCGGTTCGCATGCCCCGCAGTTGGACGTGTAGACGCCCCCGGCGAGCGTGAACTCGTGCTTGCCAGGAACGACGGCGCAGAAGGTGTCCGCCTCGTCAGCCTCCTCGGCGTTCACGCTCATCACCCGCCAGTGGGTCTCGCGCGTCGCCAGATAGAGCCAGCGAATCGGCCGACTACGAACGCCGAAGTTCGTCTCGATGCTTCCTTCCTCACCGGAGCCCACGGCGACGTACCCAGCGAGCACGGCGACGCGCTCGAGCCAGTCGAGCGCCTCATGGTCAGTCGACCGGAGCCGCCAGGAACCGGCCTTGACCGGATCGCCGTCGGCGGCGAGCCAGCCGTCGATGAACCCTGCGATGTATTCAGGATCGGCCGTCTCCGGCAGCAGCTTCTTGAGGTTGGCGCACGAGCGCACGACGCCCGTGCCGGCGTATCCGGGGTGGACGTCGAGCGATGGCGAGAAGTTGACCTGGTCGAAGAAGTCGCGGAACTTTCCCACCCGCTCTCCGTACAGTTGGACATAGTGAAGGTGCTCGCCCGAGCGGATCTCCTGCTTGTTCCACGCGCCGTCGCCGAAGACAAGGCCATGCAGCACGCCGAGGCGGTACGTCTCGGAGTCACGACTCGGCTGCGCCTTCACAGCCGGCACGAACTGCCCCACGCCCAGCGAGTCCGTCTGCTGACCGTCGCTGAGAAGCCACCGATGCGTCGGCGTCGCCGAGATCGTCCTGCGAAATCTCGAGACGTTTCGCGTTGTCAGGCGCGTTCCCCCGTAACGATCGCGCTCCTCGAAGGCCGGCGCCAGCTCGATCTCGACGAGTGGTCTCCGCCTGAACCGCTTCACGAACGCCGGCCTGAAACCGGAGTCGGTCAGGACGCGGCAGGAGGTGTTCTCGAGCTCCTCGAACGTGCGCAGGCCGTGCGACGTGACGAGCTGCTCCGACGGCGCGAAGCAGTCGATGCACTCTTCGGGATCGATGATCAGGATCCGCTCGAACTCGTGGATGCAGTCGACCGGACAGACGTCGACACAGGACTTGTCCTTTATGTCGATGCAGGGCTCGGCGATGATGTACGTCACGAAGCCGAGTCTAGCCCCACCCCCGTGAGCTCCGCGACGAGCTCGGGAGCCCGCTCGACGAGAGCCGACTTCACGATCACCTGGTCGAAGCCGGCGGTGTGCGCCCGCTGCAGGCCGGAGCGATCGGTGTGGTTCGTGAACCCCATGATGGGCACGTCGGGCCACGCTTCGACGACCTCCTCCGGGTCGACGCGCGCGATGTCGGCAATGACGAGATCCGGCGGGTCGACGCTGTCGGTGGTAACGAAGCGGTGGTCCGGCAGGAGCCCTTCGAGCTTGCTCCGGAAGAAGAGGTCGACCCCCGCCAGCAGGATCGTCGGCACGGGGCGACACTAGCACCCGACGCGCGGATAATCGTCGGATGGCACTCGAGCGCGGGTTGGAGCTGATCCGGGCGGGTGAGTACTTCGAGGCCCACGAGGAGCTCGAGGACGAGTGGCGCGACGCCCCCGCCGCGGAGCGCGACTTCCTGCAGGGACTCGTGCACATCGCAGTCGCCTGGCTCCACGCCGGCCGGGGCAACCGGCCAGGGTGCGAGCGCCAGCTCGAGAAGGCCGCCCGACGGCTCGACGCGTACCGGCCCTCGCATCGCGGAGTCGACGTAGACGCGCTCCTAGCTCAAGTAGGCGAGGCCCTCGTCGTTGCGTCCGACGGAGACCTCAGCCTGGGCTCGGTGAAGATCTGAGATCAGAAGGCCGGCTCGAGGCCGAGCCATTCCAGGAAGCGGTTCAGGTACACCCGCAACACGTAGAAGCGCTCGAAGAAGAGGAGCAGCCCGAGCGCGACCATGACGGCGCCCCCCACGACCTGGATGGCGCGATAGTGGTCGCGGATCCAGCGGAACGCGCCCATGGCGCGCGAGAAGACCGCGCCTGCCAGCACGAACGGCACCGCGAGCCCCAGCGAGTAAACCGCCAGCAGGAGCGCGCCCTCGAGCACCGTGTCCGACGAGCCCGCGAGCACGAGAGTGGCCGCGAGCACCGGGCCGATGCACGGCGCCGCGCACACGGCGAACGCGCCTCCGAGCAAGAAGCGCGAGCCGCGGCTGCGCGCACCCTGAAGCAACCGCGCCCCGAGCAGCCGCTCGGGCCAGGGCAGGAGCCCCATGAAGGCGAAGCCGAAGACGACCAGCACGAAGCCGGCGACCCTCTCGAGCAGGAACTGATCGGAGAGAAGACGGCCCCCGACGAGCGCGGCCCCGACCCCGAGCAGCACGAAGACCGCGGTGAAGCCGAGGACGAAGGGAATGCTGGCTGCGACGACGCGCTTCGCGTTTCCCGGCTGCCCGAGCTTGTCGGCGTCGACAGCGGACACCGCCGAGAGGTACCCCGGCACGAGCGGCAGCACGCAGGGAGCCAGGAACGACACGAATCCGGCCAGAAACGCGACGGGAATCGCGGAAAGGCTCACGAGTGAAGCACTTAGCCCTCGAACCGGGCGAGCTCCTCGTCGACCCGGCGCTCGAGCTCGGGATCGAGCGGCGTTCCCGGATCCGGCGGCGCACGCGTGCGGCTCCACGCGCGCACGAGCAGGCCGACGGTGATCAAACCGGCGACGAGCGCGACGAGCGGAAGCAGCCACGCAAGCAGCCCAAACCCGCTCTTCGGCGGTGTGGCGAGGACGCCCGGTCCGAACTCGGCTACGAGCGAATCCTTGATCTCCTTCTCCGTGCCCCCCGCGGCGATCCGCTCTCGGATGAAGAGCTTCATGCGCCGCGCGACCGGCGCATTCGACTGGTCGAGCGTCGCCTGGCAGACGGGGCAGACGATCTCGGCCTCGAGATCGGCAGCGTTCGGCGGCTGCGCCGCCCAGGTCCCCGGCGCGGTGCCGAGCGAGCAGCCGACGACGATGACGGTTAGGAGGGTTCTCACGATGCGAGCGCGCGATCGACGGCGGCGCGCAGGCGCACCCGGTCTTCGTCGGCGTTGACGGCGCCGACGAATGCCTCGATGACCCTTCCCTCGCGATCGAGGACGAACGTCTCGGGAAACCCGGTCACCCCGTAGCGCGCGAGCGTCTTTCCCGGGCCGTCATAGACGATGGGAAACGTCAGGTCGAATCTGCGCATGAATCTGCGTGCATCCTTCCGAAAGTCCTTCGCATCCAGCCCGACGACGACGAGGCCGCGCTTGCGGTCCTTCCGCCAGACCTGCTCGAGGAAAGGCGCCTCCTCCTTGCACGGGATGCACCATGACGCCCAGAAGTTGAGCACGACCCCCTGCCCGCGCAACGACGAGAGCGTGAGCTCTCCCTCGCGATCGAGTCGTTCGAGCGTGAAATCCGGCGCCTCCGGACGCTCGCCGCGGGCAGCAGCTGCCGCGAGGTCACCGCCGTCTTCCACCACGAGCGACCAGACGAGAAGCAGGAAGAGGAGCGCGACGAGGCCGACGGCTACGCCCTGTGCGACGAGCCTCGCCCGGTGCGCCACAAATCAACCCTACTTCGGGACGATGAAGACCGGCGTGCCGACCTC
>JACDCN010000277.1 GCA_013817555.1 Actinomycetota bacterium | reverse complement strand
TCCGAGTCGCGTCGGCGCGCTCGGCTTGTATGACGAATCGCTCCGAAAAACGACGATGTGGAAGGAGCTGCACGAGGTGCGCAACATGCGCCAGGCATTCGACAAGGGGTTCTTCGTCGGCGGCGCTCTCGCGAGCATGATGACGGCGACCAAAGGACGTATGCCGAACGGCCGGTTCCCGACGCATCCCAACGACGCGGCTTCGCTGATCAAGACCGGGCGTGCCGCGCGCTACCCCAAGCCGGACGGGAAGTACATCTTCGACAAGCTCTCCTCGGTCTTCGCGTCGGGAAACCGCACCCGCGACGACCAGCCGAACCATCTCCAGGTCGCCCACCGAGTGCGCCGCCCGGTGGCCGAAGCGTGGGCATGGATGTGCCCCGCGCACGTATACGAGGTGGGTCGCGACCTCGGCGACGGGATGGTCACCGTCGAGGTCACGCCCTCGAACTGCGTCCAGTGTGGGGCGATCTCCGCGAAGGGTGGGCGTCTGACCCCGCCCGAAGGCGGCTCAGGCCCCGAGTACACGCTGACCTGACCCGGCTCTGGCTAGATGCTTGATCGGGAATTCACGGCGGGCCGGATGACGGCCACGACACGGCGCCGGATCGCCACCCTCCCTCATCGCACAGGCTTACCAGCCTGCACGACGAGTGAGTGCGTCGCCCGGCTTGGTCGTGACCGCCCCCGCCTGCGCGTCAATTCCCGATCAAGCATCTAGGGCCTGTTCCCGTCGGTATCCGGTAGGGCGATGACCGTCACGCCACCAGAGCGCGCAATATCCGCTATGTGTGGATCCGACGTCGCCACGGCATCCCCTGTTGAGAGCGCATGAGCGAGCAACACACAGTCGGCCATGGACAGCGGCCGTTTCGAACGGTGGTACTTAGAAACGCGGATTTCGGCTGCAAGCCATGCCTCGGACTCATCCGAGACCGCTACGGTCAGTTGGCCGCCGAGGAGTAGCGGCTCCAACGCCTTTCGTATCTCCTCGAGCGGATAACCGTGCGTCCGAGCGGCAACATCGATGGCCTCGGCGAGGTTGACGGCCACTACGCGGCACTCTTCGTCACGAAGCAACTTCTCCACCTCCGGCGCGGCCGCCTCATTGGCAATCAGTGCAACGAGGCCGTAGGCGTCGATGTACGTCAACGCCGGGTTTCGGCGGCTGTCTCATCGTCGCGAGCCTGTGCGCGTAGGCCCACAGAGGAGATCCGACCCTCGAGCGCTCCTCGAGCCGCGGTGATTGGATCATCCGGAATCGGCGTGATCACAAGTCGGTCTCCAAGGTCCTCGACGCGCACACGCTTGGTTCTCCAACGATGACGGACGTCGGCAGGGAGTGAGATTTGTCCTCCTCTGGTGATTTTGCGGAGTTTCATGCGTCGAAAAAGTAACATATTGTGAATTGAAATACTCAATATACCTTGCACCTTTCACGACGTCCGCGTGTGCACATGGTGGAACTTCGAGATCACGGTCTCAGGGTCTGTTACGCGTCTCCCATGCTCGTGCCATCGCAACGCGGTCGGCGAGTGCGGGGTGCGTCCCGAGCAAGATCTGAACCCACTCCGGCGGATTGGGGTCGCCGAGCGACGTCTCCGAGAGCCCGACCATCGCCCCCTCCACTGACCCCGGATCGCGCGTGACCTCGAGCGCCTTCCAGTCGGCCTCTGCCTCCATCCTCCGCGTGACCCAGTTCGCGGCCGGCGCTGTCGCGAGCTGGAAGACCGCAGCGACGACAAGTGCCAGCGGTATCGCCTCGGGCGCGCCCATCCCTCCTCGTCGCTTTGTCGCCAACATGAGGACGAAGGCGCCGGGGAGGGCGAAGACCGCGAACCAGGCGATTCCCTCGGTGAGGTGCTGCTGCGAATGGTGGGCCAACTCATGCGCGAGAACGACCCGCTGCTCCCCGGGCTCGAATGGGTCGTCGAGCACCGTGTCCCAGAAGACGATGCGTCGAGTCGGCCCGAAGCCATATGCGTACGCGTTCGCCTGCTCGGTGTCCTCGCTGACCTCCTGGACGTGGGCCGGGACGTCCGGCAGGCCGAGCGCGTTCTCGAAGCGATCGGCGGCCTCCAGGAGCGTCCGGTCACGGAGCGGCTCGGTCGTGTAGTCGATGTACGGCGAGACGAACGTGAAGAGGGCAGCGATGCCGACAAAAGCGGCGGCTCCTGGAAGCCACCAGCTGTCGCCCAGGCGGCGGGCGAGACCCATGACGATGAGGAGAGCGAGGCTGAGCGACAGGAACTGCGCACCGAGCAGCGTCCAATCCTCCAGGAGCCACGTGACGTATCCGGCGTCGCTGACGTCGTACCGCAGCGCCCACCAATGTCCCACGAGCCTGAACGGCAGGTCCACGAGCCAGACGATCGCGAGGCCGAGCATGCCGAGGAGCATCCCGGTCCCGATCGGCCCCGCTGCCGACTCCCGCGTGAACCAGGCGCCCTTCCGCGCGTAGACCCACAGCGTGGCCAACAGCGCGACCTGCGAGAAGATCCACAAGACGTACAGGAAGCGCTCGAACCGCTCGGCTTTCTCGACGAGCTCCGCGCCGAACACCGCCCGCTCGTCGACGTCTCCGAGCACGAGGTCGTTCGGCGCCGCGGTCGGCCAGAGGAGGACGACGCCCACGGCAAGCCCGGCGAGGACGAGCACTCCGACGGCGGTTTTCACGGGGTTTCCCAAGGGTTTCGAGCGCCGTCCACTTGACGGGACGAGGCCGTCACCCGCTGCTGGGCACCACGTACGCGATTGTCGAACGTCGGGTACTCCGTCGTCGTCGGGCCCACGGTCTGCACCACCTGGCCGTCCACTTCGATCATGGCCGTGATGGGCCGCTCGGCAGGACCCAGTCGCTCCATGAAGATGCTGACGCTGCCCTCGACGACGAGCGGGAAAGCCAGCGAGCCGCAGCCGTTTCTCACGTCATCCTCGATCGTCGCTGACCAGCAGCCACCGTTTGGCGCCTCGACCCGCACGAGCACCGTCATCGCAGGTAAGCGGTCGTCGTGGCGAAGCACGAGGCCTCCTCGCGGAACGGGCGGAATGTCGCGCACGACCGCGCCGTTCGCTTCGAGCCTAGCCCGAGGTCCCAAGTGGCGCCGACGGGCTGCTTGGAAATGAACGCGTACACCGATCTCCTTGCTGTAGGTCGATACTCCTCGGGCCGCAGTCGGCGGCGACCTCGAAGACGTCCCCCTCCGTTCGACCGAGGCTGAGTGACCAGCACCCGTCTGGGGGTGCGTCGATCCGTAGAATGGTCGGCGACGGCGGAGAGGGCAGGACCCCAACCTCGGTATCCGGCGGCGGTGCGGGCAGGACGAGGGGGTCGACGTCGTTTCGTGTCGGTGG
>JACDCN010000276.1 GCA_013817555.1 Actinomycetota bacterium | reverse complement strand
TTGCGGCCGGGGTGAACCACCGTTCCGACGCAGCGCACCACGCCGGTAGCCACGGTTAGCGCGCGCGTGAAATTTGCCTTCAGCTCGAGCGTGGTCCAGCCAACACCCGCCTCGATCGTCGTCACGAACGCGAGCCCCATAGCCGAATCCATGAGTGTCATCGCGAGCCCTGCGTGGACGATCCCGATCGGGTTGTAGTGGAACTCGGCGGGCTCGCAGTCGAAGACCGCGCGACCAGGCGCGACCTCGACGAGGTGAAATCCAAGCGTCTCTGCGATCGGCGGCGGCGGCAGCTCGCCGGAGACCATCATCTGCATCACCTCGAGGCCCGGCCGCCCCGCCATCTTGCCGTGCAAGGCGAGCGGGTCCTCCCAGGTGTAGGTGCGCGTGCGCTCGGTCGACACGCTGGAGACGCTAGCGACCGACCGCGTAGCCCTGCATCCCGCGCGGGTTCGCTCCGGCTCGGAGAAGACCGTCGGGTTCACGCGCAACTGCACTTACGCGCCCGAGCGACCACGGTGGCCAGAGCGTGACGTCGTGCCCGCGGCGCTGAAGGTCGGCCACGGTGCGCGAGCTGAAGCGCGACTCGAGCGCGAGCGATTTCGGCGCGAACCCGCGCGGGTAGAACGACGAGATCAGGTGGTCGGTATGGAACTCCGGCGCGTCGATCGCCGCCTGCAGGTCGAGACCGAGGTCGACATGGCGGAGGAAGACGTGCAGCGCCCACTGCTCCTGCTGGTCTCCGCCGGGGGTTCCCCACGCGAGATACGGCTTCCCGTCACGGAGCGCCAGCCCGGGCGAAAGGGTCGTTCGCGGCCGGGTTCCCGGTCGGAGCGACGACGGAAGTCCCTCCTCGAGCCAGAACATCTGCGCGCGCGTGCCGAGCGGCCAGCCGAGAGACGGGATCACCGGCGAGCTCTGAAGCCAGCCCCCGCTGGGGGTCGCCGAGAACACGTTGCCGAAACGGTCGGCGATGTCGAGATGCACTGTCCCGCGGCTCGGCTCGCCCGAACCGACCGCCGCTGGCGCGTCGCGGATATGTGGAAGCCGCCCGAAACCCGGCCGGTACTCCTCCGACGCTTCGTCACCGACGAGCGCACGCCGTTCATCCGAGTATTCAGCAGAGAGGAGGATGTCGAGCCGCACCTCCGTGTCGCCGTACAACGCGTCGCGGTCTGCGAACGCGAGCTTGGTGCACTCGGTCACGACATGCACGAACTCAGCCTCGGAGAGCTCGGAGAGGTCGAAGCCCTCGAAAAGCGCGAGCTGCTGAAGCGCAGCAGGGCCAGTTCCCCACGCTCCGGTCTTGCAGACCGTGACCCCGCGGTAGTCGAAGACCGCCGCAGGCTCGAAGGTCGACCGCCAGGCCGCGAGGTCAGCTCCCGTGAGGAGTCCTCCCTCGGCGGCGCAGAAACGATCGATCTCCTCGGCAACGAAGCCCTCGTAGAAGGCGAGGCGAGCGCGCTCGATCTCCTCCTCGCGCGATCCGCCGCGGCTCTCGTCGACGAGACGCCGGTAGGTCGCAGCGAGCGTGGGGTTGCGAAAGAGCGAGCCGACCTCGGGAGCGGGCAGATAGAGATTCCGGGAGCTGGGCCAGGTGGCGAGCAGCTCCTCGGTCCGGTCGATCGTCGCGCGGATCCCCCTAACGAGCGGAAAGCCGCCCTCCGCATATCCGATGGCGAGCTCGAGGACGTCCTCGAGTCGCCAGGTTCCGAACTCCCGGAGGAGGAGAAGCCAGGCGCCGAAAGCGCCGGGGACGCAGGCGGCAAGAACTCCGGTTCCGGGAACGAGCTCGTGCCCGAGCTCGTGGAAGCGCTCGATCGTCGCCGCAGCGGGGGCGACTCCCTGCCCGCAGAGAACGCGCACCTGATCCTGTTCGGCCGAGTAGAAGACCGCCGGCATCTCCCCGCCCGGCCCGTTCAGATGTGGCTCGACGACCTGCAGGACGAACCCCGTCGCGCACGCGGCGTCGAAGGCATTCCCGCCCCGCTCGAGCACCGACATTCCTGTTTGCGAAGCGAGCCAGTGGGTGGACGCCACCATCCCGAAGGTGCCGCACAGCTCCGGCCGCGTCGTGAACACGATGCTGCACTTTATGGATTCGACCAACGTAGTCTTCGTTCGTGTCGATCTGCACGCTTTGCAGCCAGGAGAACCCCGAAGGCGCGAGGTTCTGCAACGCATGCGGTGCCTCGCTGGCCGGAGCGACCCGTCGCGAGGAACGCCGCGTCGTGTCGGTGCTCTTCGTCGATCTCGCCGGCTTCACATCCCAATCGGAGAGGCTCGACCCAGAAGATGTCCGCGCGATTCTGACGCCCTACTACGAACGCGTCCGCTCGGAGATCGAGCGACGTGGCGGAGGAGTCGAGAAGTTCGTCGGCGATGCCGTGATGGGCGTGTTCGGCGCACCGACGGCGTACGGTGACGATCCCGAGCGCGCCGTCCGGGCCGCCCTCGCCGTTCGCGACTGGGCAGCCGATGCGGAGCTCCAGGTGCGAATCGCGGTCAACACCGGAGAAGCGATTGTCGCGCTGGATGCTTCGCCAAGCCACGGCGAGGCGATGGTGGCTGGCGACGTCGTGAACACGGCTGCACGGCTGCAGACCGGGGCTCCCGTCGGAGGCGTGGTGGTCGGCGAGGAGACCTATGCGAGCACTCGCACCGTCATCGAGTACCGTCCCGCCCCACCCATCGTTGCGAAAGGGAAAGCAGAACCTCTCCGAGCCTGGCTCGCGCTCGAGCCCCTCACCAGCGCCGGCGAGCGGGTGCTCACGCGCGTCCCGATGGTCGGCCGGGAACGGGAGCTGGCCGTGCTCGCGGGTATCTGGCAGCGGGTCGCGGATGAGGGACGCTCGCACTTCGTGACGGTCTCCGGGCCTGCGGGCATCGGTAAGTCGCGCCTCGCGCTCGAGTTCGCTCAACAGGTCACGTCGCTCGGAGGCCGTGCGCTACGCGGACGATCCACCCCCTACGGTGCGAGCACCCCCTACGGTGCTTTTGGGCACCACGTGAAGCAGATCGCCGGCGTCTTCGACAGCGACGATCTCCCGGATGCTCGCGCCAAGCTTCGGACCGCGCTCGTCGAACTCGTAGGCTCGGAGCGAGAGGGCGAGGAGCATGCGGGAAACCTCGCGGTCTTGCTCGGGCTGGGCGGGGACGAGAGCGTCAGCGATCGCGAGACCCTCTTCTTCTCGGCCCGCGTCTTCCTCGAGGCGGTCGCAGCACGGGAGCCGATGTTGCTGCTCTTCGAGGACATCCACTGGGCGGACGAAAGCCTCCTCGACCTGCTCGAGACCCTTGCCGCCCGCGTTCGCAACGTTCCCCTCTTGCTATTGGCGCTGGCCCGGCCCGAGCTGCTC
>JACDCN010000275.1 GCA_013817555.1 Actinomycetota bacterium | reverse complement strand
CGACGGTGGCTCGCAGCGGCTTCCCGTCGACGACCAACCGCTCGGCCCGGCGACGGTCCTTCAGGGTGAGGAGAAGTGCGCGCAGCCGCGCGAACGTCTCTCCCCGTTGGCGTCGCCGCTCGCGCCGGTGAACGAGGCGCGCATAGACGCCCAGCGAGACGTTGTTCAGGAACATCTGCTCGCCGACACGGCCCACGTCGATACGCCGCTCGATGCCGTCGCGGAAGGCCGCGAGCGTCCCCAGCGGGTCATCGGCGTTGAGCCCGACATCCTTCGCGAAGTGGTTCCGCGTCCCCCATGGAACGCAGACGAACGGCAGATCGCGCTCGATGGCGACCTGCGCGACCGCGCTCAACGAGCCGTCACCGCCTGCCATGCCCAGTACCTGCTCGTCGGCGTCTTGTGCAAGCGCGGCCAGGTCGTCGTCCTCCTCGAGGACGTGCACACGCACATCGAGCGCGCGAGCCGCGGATGTCAGCTCCTCGACCGTCGGCCCGCCCTTGCCCGAGCTGGGATTGACGAAGAGAACGCCGGAGACCTTCTCCACCTCAAACTCGTCGATAGCGGGCTTCGACGAAGCAGAAGAGCGCGTAACAAAGGAGGCCGGCTGCGACGATCCCGAGCAGGATCGGCCCGTAACCCGCCTGGGCGACCTTTCGGAGCGCGCCGTCCAAGCCAATCGCCTCCTGAGCGTCGTATTCGTACGCTGCCTTCACGAGGAAGCCTCCGATCAAGGAGAAGACGACAAATCGCGCGAGCAGCCCGAGCGAGCTCAGACGAGCGCCCCACTGCCGCTCGGCTGCGCTCATCTTCCCGGTGTTCCAGTTGTCCTCGAACTTCTGTGTGAACGCGCGATAGGCGTTGAAGACACCAACGCCGACGAGGATCAACCCGGCGAGCCCGACGAGCCATCTCCCGGCCGGCCAGTCGAACACCCGGGCCGTCGCCTCCCTCGCCTGCCCGGTCTCCGTGCCTTTATCGCCCGTTCCGTCGAGGAGCGCGAACGTGCCGAAGGTGAGGGCGGCGTAGAGCGCCGCGCGACCGAGAAAGCCGATGCGCTTGGCGACGCCCTTGGCGCTCGTTCCCTCGTCGTCGCGGTCAAAGATCGCCTGCACGAGGCGCCAGAGCGCGTAGGCGGCGAAGCCGAGCCCCAGCGCAACGAGGATGACCTTCCCGTAGCTCTCGTCGGCGAACACCTCGAGGGCACCCTCGCGATCCGTCGTCTTTCCGGCGCCCGCGACTGCCAGTGCGCCCGCAAGAACGCCGACAAGCCCGTAGGAGAAGCCCTTGGCGACGAGGCCGAAACGCGCCAGCCGGTCGACCCAGGTGCTGTTGGCTGCCCGTTGGGACGCTGTGTGAGCGCTCTGCGCGGCACCCTGAATTCCGGTGTCCTTCACTGCACCTTCACCGCACCTTCCTTACCCGCTACCAGCTCCGCCGAACCAGGGACTGGAGAGACTCACCGGCGGCGCAGCGCGAAGCGGACGTTTCAGGAATCTTCGCGCGATCGGAATCCGCGCTGGCGGACTCCTGCTTGCGCCGTTAGCTCAGGCTTTGCGCCAGCGGCCGAAGATCAATCCACCCACGGTGAGGCCGAGGCCGAACGTCCCGAGCGCAAACGCTCCGATCGCAATGAACTTGCGCCAGATCGAGAGCCGCCGCCAGCGCCCGATCGCCTCTTCGTCCTCGGCCGAGAGCGGCTCGCCACGGCGCTGTTTCCGCACCGCGCCTCCCGCCCGGAGGCCGAGATAGACGTCGTCAAAGAGCTCCGGCGACTCGTTCGCCACGCTTCGAGTCTAGCGGGATGGGGTGACGACGCTGCGACCGCGGCCGCAAAGCGGCCGCGCTTTAGGTCCTTTCAGCTTTCGCGCGAACGGAATCGGCGTTAGCCCCTTCCGTTCTTGCGCAAGGTATAGCCTGCCTCGGCGGTGACCGCGCGCGTTCTCCACCTCTCAGACCTGCACATGGGCCACGGGGAGGCGTGGGAGCCGCTCGCCGCGCTCGGTGAGCTCATTGCCGATCTCCAACCCGAGCTATTGGTCGCGACGGGAGACATGGCGCACCGCGGCCGGCGAACGGAGCTCGAGACTGCCGCAACGCTCCTGCGAGGGCTTGGGCTGCCCTTCCTGGCCGTGCCCGGAAACCACGACATTCCGTTCACGCTCCCTGCCCGTTTCACCCGGACGTTCACCGAGTGGGAACACGTCTTCGGAACGACGGAGCCGCTCCACGCGGCCGACGGGCTCGTCGTCGTCGGTCTCAACTCGGTTCGCCCCTGGCGACAGCAGGGCGGCGCCCTGGCGGATGAGCGGCTGGCACACGGGATGGCGCGGCTCCAGGAAGGACCTCCCGACGCTCTCCGTATGGTCGCTTTGCATCACCACCTGGCCGCGCCGCCGTGGCGCGCTGCGCGAAAAAGGCCCTTGAGTCATCGCAACGACGTGCTGCGGGCGCTGGTCGCAGCCGGCGCCGAGCTGGTCGTCGGGGGGCATGTGCACCAGGGCGGAGTCGCCGAGCGCCGGGAGTTCAAGGTTCTCGAGGAAGGGCCTCGCCGAGCCCTGGTCCTCGCGACGGCGCCCGGGCTCGGCCGTCCTCGACCCCAGCGACGGGATGAGGCGCGAGGCCTCAACGTGTACGAGGCCGACGCCGAGTCGCTCACGGTCAGGACCTACGCCTGGGACGGGCAGGCGCTGCTCGAGGTGGGGCGGCGAACCTTCGCGCGGACGTAGAGTCTGGGCTGCGGCTGGATGGAGGCTTCACTTGCGGATCTCAAGCAGCGTCTCGCGGAGATAGACGATCTCCAGCGGACGCAACTCCTGCTCGAATGGGACACCGAGGTCTGGATGCCGCCCTCGGGCGAGAGCTCGCGGGCAGCGCACCTGACGACGCTCGAGACGATCGTCCACGAGCGCCAGATCGACGATCGAATCGGCGAGCTGCTGGACGACGTCGAGCCGTATGCGGCGAGCCTTCCCGGCGACGCTGACGATGCCTGTCTCATCCGAGCGGCTCGCCGTCTCTGGGAGAAGAAACGGCGGATTCCGACCGACCTAGCGGCCGAGATCGCCGGAGCGCAGGTCGAGTCGTACCAGGCATGGGTAAAGGCTCGCGAGGAGGAGAATTTCGCAGGCTTCCGTCCGTCCCTCGAGCGAATGCTCGAGCTCCAGCGTCGGTGGATCGAGTGCTTCGTGCCGTACGACGATCCCTACGACGTCGTGCTCGACAACTTCGAGGAAGGAACGAAGACCGAGGACGTGCGTCGCATATTCGCCGCGCTCCAGCCCGAGATCACCGCGCTCGTGGCCGAGCACGCGAACGAGGCGGACGAGGACGAGTTTCTCCGCGGGCCGTTCGCGATCGCC
>JACDCN010000274.1 GCA_013817555.1 Actinomycetota bacterium | reverse complement strand
GTGCTCCTCCGTCTTGCGCGCCCATATCGTGGGCGGGCGGCACTCGCGGTCGTCACGCTTGTCGCCTACACGCTCGTCGCGCTCCTGCCGCCCTTCCTCGCGAAGCTCGCCGTCGACGACGGGATCGGCGACCGCAACCTGCGCGCGTTGACCTTGGTCGTCATCGCGTTCCTCGCCACTGGGGTCGCGGCCTTTGTGCTCTCGGGTCTTCAGACCTACTTCACGGGCTGGGTCGGCGAACGAGCGCTCGCGGATCTCCGCATCCGGCTGTTCAGACACCTCCAACGACTCTCGCTGGGCTTCTTCGAGCGCAATCGAACGGGCGCGATCGTGAGCCGCATCACGAACGACGTCGAAGCACTCGACCAGCTTGTCACCGACGGCCTTTCGAGTCTCGTTCAGAACAGTCTCGTCCTCGTGGGAACCGCGGTCGTTCTCTTCCTCCTCGACTGGCGGCTCGCGCTTGCAACGCTGCTCGTCCTGCCGCTGATGGGCGGCGCCACCGCCTGGTTTCGGGTCCGCTCGAACCGTGCCTACCGACGCGTCCGGGAACGTCTCGGCCTGGTGACGGCGACCCTCGCCGAGGACATCTCGGGGATGAGAGTCGTGCAGTCGTTCACACGCGAGCCAACGAGCCAGACGAGCTTCCGCGGAGTGAACGCGGGCTACAAGGCCGCGAACTACGAGACGGTAGTCCTGAACGGCCTCTACTTCCCGGCAGTCGACGTGCTGTCCTCGGTCGCGACGGCGATCGTCCTCGGCTTCGGAGGCGCGCTCGTCATCGACGGAAGCATCACGGTTGGGACGCTGCTCGCCTTCACGCTCTATCTCGCGAACTTCTTCGACCCGGTACAGCAGCTGTCGCAGCTCTACAACACGTTCCTCTCCGCGACGGCCGCGCTCGACCGAATCATCTCGGTGCTCGACGAGGATCCGGAGGTCGTCGACGGCGCGGACGCGCGTGAGCTGCCTTCGATCCAGGGCCATGTCCACTTCGACCACGTCCGGTTCGGGTACTCGGACCTGCCGGACGTCCTGCACGATTTCGATCTCGACGTGCCGCCCGGAACGACCGTTGCGCTGGTCGGACACACGGGCGCGGGCAAGTCGACGATTGCGAAGTTGCTCGCGCGCTTCTACGACCCGCGAGCCGGACGGATCACCATCGACGGCCACGACCTCCGGGATGTAACCCAGTCCTCGCTGCGGGTCGGGCTTGGGATCGTCCCCCAGGAGGGATTCCTCTTCGCGGGGACGGTCGCCGAGAACATCTCCTTCGGTCGGCCCGCGGCGAGCCGGCCCGAGATCGAGGCCGCCGCGCAAGCGGTCGGCGCGGACGGATTCGTCGCCGAACTAGCGAAGGGCTACGACACGGAGCTCGGCGAGCGCGGCTTCCGGCTCTCGCTGGGACAGAGGCAGCTGGTCGCCTTCGCGCGTGCGCTCCTCGCCGACCCGCACATTCTCATCCTCGACGAGGCCACCTCCTCGGTCGACATCGGCACCGAGCGGAAAATCGAGCGAGGGCTTCGGCACCTCCTCGCCGGCCGAACGGCGTTCGTCATCGCGCATCGGCTGTCGACGATCCGTCGCGCCGACCTGATCGTCGTCCTCGATCACGGGCGCATCGTCGAGCAGGGAACGCACGATGAGCTGATGTCCGCGGGCGGCGCGTACACGCGTCTCTACGGAGATTGGGCCGCTGACGTCGCCTGACGGAGCATCTAGGCTCCGCAAATGAGCAGCGACGGAGATACCGACCAGGCAATCGACGAGGTGATCGAGGAGTCGATCGCGCTCGAAAGCGCGTACGCGACCTTGCTCACGCCGACCGAGGCGGTCGCAGCCATGCATCTACGCGTTCCGGCGCGTGGCAACCGAAAGCTCCGCCGGGTGCTCGAGAAAATCGGTGCAGATGATCAGATCAAGGCCTGGTGGCACGTCGCGAACGTGAATGCGGTCGCGCGTCTGGAGATCAACGACCACTCATGGGTGCACGTCCAGATCGTCGCCAACATCGCGCTCAAGCTCCTTCGGCAGCTGACGAAGCACGGCGTGCAGCCGTCGCTCGTTCACGACTATCGGCTGACCGCCAACGAGTCCGAAGTCGTCGTCGTGCTCGCCTCTCTCTTGCACGACATCGGCATGTCCGTCCACCGCAGAGACCACGAGGACTGGAGCCTCTTCCTCGCGGAGCCGAAGATGCGGGAGCTGCTCGAGGACATCTACGACGAGCCGGACCGCACTGTTGTCGTCTCGGAGGTGCTGCAGGCGATCACCAGCCATCGCGCCGACGGCGAGCCGCTCTCAGTAGAGGCCGGCATCCTGCGAGTCGCGGACGCGCTCGACATGGCGAAGGGCCGCTCGAGGATCCCATTCGAACGCGGCTCCGTCTCCATCCACTCACTCTCCGCCGCCGCGATCGACGAGGTCCGCATCGGGGACGGCCAGGCTCGACCCATCCGCGTGGAGATCGTCATGAACAACTCCTCCGGGATCTACCAAGTGGACGGGCTGCTCAAAGCCAAGCTCCGAGGCTCTGGTCTCGAGTCGTACGTCGAGGTCGTCGCCCGCATCGACACCGAGGCTGAGAAGCGGCTAGTGCCCGTCTACCACCTGGAGATCGGCGGGCCGGACGGCTCGTAGAACCGCCAGGCCATCCTCTAAACTGAACGCGCCGGTGCGGGATCGTCTAACGGCAGGACGCCTGGCTCTGGACCAGGAAGTTGGGGTTCGAATCCCTGTCCCGCAGCCATCATCCGCTGAGTCGTAGTTGCCTCGAGCGGTTACACTTGTAACAGTCTTTCTAAGCATTTGTTGATGTTTTTCGCCGGAGTTCGTGCCACTTCCGCTACCGTAGACGGATCGCTTGACACGAGCGGCCCCCGTGGGAGGGCCCGCGCCCCTGTCGTCGACCAGGAGGTTCGATTCTGAAAGCCCTATTCGTTGGCCTGTGCGTCCTCATCTTGGCGATACAGGTCTCTGCGGTAGCGAAAGGTGAGAGTTCGAAGCGCACGTCAGACCCGCCTCGAGCAGCGAGGACGGTTCAGCCTCCTGCCTCCTTGGAGACGCGCCTCGAGCGCAAGCTCGCCGCGGCGCGGAAGTATCGCAGCGTCATCCGTTTCTTCAAGAACCATCGCTCACTCCTCGGCTCCTCCGAGCACCGAGCAGTAGCGAACAAGGCACTCACGCGCGCGGAACGGCGACTCGCACGCGTGACGAAGACCATCGTCGCGCTCAGGGGTGCTCTGCAGCGGCGCAAAGCCCGACGGCTGGACAATGCGCCGCCCAAGGTCGCGATCTGCCGTGTCTTCGGGAGCCGCTTTTGCGATCAGGCGCTGAAGGTGGCCTGGTGCGAGTCACATCACTCGACGACCGCACAGAACGGTCA
>JACDCN010000049.1 GCA_013817555.1 Actinomycetota bacterium | reverse complement strand
GGTCTCACGCGGAGGCGCAGGAGCGCATGTCCGATCCTGCCGTGTACAACGACCATCGCAAGGCTGCCGAGTCTGGGCGCCGGCTCAAGGAGCTGGAGGGACCGAAGAAGCTCGCCGACGCGTGGCGGCAGATACACGCCGATCTCGAGGCGTCCCGCAACGATCCGGAGCTCGCGACGATGTCATCCGAGCTCGAGACGGAGCTGGCTCGACTCGAGGAGGAGCTCAAGCTGGCGCTCGTCGAGACGGATCCGGCAGACGAGAAGGACGTGATCCTGGAAGTGCGGCAAGGCGTTGGAGGCGACGAGGCCGCACTTTGGGCGGCAGACCTCTACCGGATGTTGTGGCGATATGCAGAGCGCCGTGGGTTCAAGACCGAAACCCTGTCCACGAGCGAGAACGAGGCGGGCGGTGTCAAGGAGATCGTCTTCGCCGTCAAGGGGCAAGGAGCGTTCTCCGTTTTCAAGTTCGAGGGCGGGACGCATCGCGTCCAGCGCGTGCCGGAGACCGAGTCCCAAGGACGGATCCACACCTCGACCGCGACGGTCGCGGTCATGCCCGAGGCGGAAGAGGTCGAGATCGAGGTGGAGGAGAAGGATCTCAAGATCGATGTGATGCGTTCGACGGGGCCGGGCGGCCAGAGCGTGAACACGACCGATTCGGCGGTCCGCATCACGCACCTTCCCACCGGGATCGTCGTCGCCATGCAAGACGAGAAGTCGCAGCTCCAGAACCGCCAGAAGGCGATGCGCGTGCTGCGCGCGCGATTGTACGAGGCCGAGCGAGCGCGCCAGCAAGCGGAGCTGGCGGCCGCGCGCAAGTCGCAGATCGGCAGCGGTGAGCGCGCGGAGAAGATCCGCACCTACAACTTCGCGGAGAGCCGCATTACCGATCACCGGATCAAGCTCACCGCCCACCGGCTCGACCAGGCGCTCGAGGGCGACCTCGGCGAGTTCACCGAGGCGCTCCAAGCCGAGGAGCGCCGCCAGGCGCTCGCGGCTGCTTCGGTGTGACGACCGCCGCGGCCGCTCTCTCGGGCGTAGCCGACCGGCTTGCCGACGCCGGCTGTGAGTCTGCCGGTGTCGACGCCGAGATCATGCTTGCCCACGTGCTTCAGACGACGCGGAGCGGCCTGCGGGCGGATGGTCGCCGCGAGCTGGATGCAAACACGCTTGCGGAGCTCGACCGTCTCGCCGCCCGGCGCGAGCGCCGGGAGCCACTCGCGTACGTGCTCGGCGAGTGGGGTTTCCGGCGGCTGACGCTGAACGTCGACGCACGTGTGCTCGTGCCGAGAGCTGAGACGGAGATCGTCGTCGAACGCTGCCTGGCGCTGATCGACGGGGTGGCAGCTCCGCGGGTGCTCGACGTCGGTACGGGGAGCGGCGCGATCGCGCTCGCGATCGCGGATGAGGCTCCGGGAGCGGAGGTCACCGCGATGGATGTCTCGCGAGACGCGCTCGACGTCGCGCGGGAGAACGCGTCTCGCACCGGTCTCACCGTCGAGCTCGTGCACGGCGATCTCTTTCTGGGGCTTCCCGCAGGCCCGTGGGACCTCGTCGTCTCGAACCCTCCGTACGTCGGTCCGGACGAGATCGAGACGCTCGAGCCCGAAGTCCGCGACTGGGAGCCGCGCGCAGCTCTAGTCGGGGAAGGTGCCACCGAGGCGGTTGCCCGCGGCGCGGTCCCGGTGCTGCGGCCGGGCGGCGCTCTCGTCCTCGAATCTGCGGAGGGAGACGCCGGCCGCGTCAGCGATCTCCTGCGGACGCTCGGCTACATCGAAGTGGGGATCGCGAAGGACCTGTCTGGGCGAGACAGGACTGTCGAGGGCGTGACCACATTGGCCGATTGACATGACTACAATGCGCGATATCGTGACTACGAGAGTGGGCATCCGCGAGCTAAAGGCGAAGTTGTCGCACTACCTCGATCGGGCGGCCGCCGGCGAGACGATTGTCGTGACCCATCGCGGCCGCGCCAAGGCAGCTATCGGGCCGCTCTCTCTCGAGGATCGGGTCGAGCAGCTGGTTCGGGAAGGACGGGTGACACCACCGCGGCTCCCAGGTCCACCCCCGATGCCGACGAAGGTTTTCAAGGGCAGGATGACCGTCCAGGAGATGATGGACGAAGATCGCGGCGACTGATGCAGTACGTGGATGCGAGCGCGCTTCTCAAGACACACCTCGACGAGCCCGACAGGCACGAGGCACTCAGCATTTTGAACTCGGATGCTGACTGGGCCTCCGGCCGGCATACGCTGGTCGAGGTTCGTCGGAATCTCGTTCGTAGCGTCGAGCCATCGGCACTCAGAGCGGCGCGCGATCTCTTTCGACTGCAGTGGGGTCACATGCGGATCGCCGAGTTGGACGAGCCCCTTTGTGAGCGTGCGGCCGTGCTCGCAGAGAGCACCGGCGTACGCGCGCTCGACGCTCTTCATCTCGGGGCGGCAGACGTGCTGGGCGGCGGGGAGTTCCCGTTCGTCACGTTCGATCGCCGCCTCGCCACCGCCGCACGGTCGCTCGGCTGGACAGTTCTCGGAGCGTGAGCGAGGTCGAGCGAGCCATTGCCGCGATCCGGGCCGCCGAGATCGTCGTCATACCGACCGACACCGTGTACGGACTCGCCTGTGACCCGAGCGCCGAGGAGTCCGTGCGGGCTCTTTCGCTGCTGAAGGGTCGCTCGCCGGATCAGCCGATAGCGATCGTCGCCTCCAGCGTCGACTCGCTCATCGAATGCGTCCCCGACCTGCCCGAGCGAGCCCTCGCGCTTGCTCGGCATCTTCTGCCCGGCCCGTACACGCTCGTGCTCCCGAATCCGGCCCGTCGGTTCCCCTGGCTCAGCGGAAGGAACCCCGAGACGATCGGTGTTCGAGTGCCGGACGTCCGCGGACCGGGCGGCGACCTGCTCGAGGCGGTGCGGGCAGTTGCCGCCACGAGCGCAAACCTCCACGGCGGGCCCGAGCCACGGCGCGTCTCCGACGTCCCGGATGAGCTTCGCGAGGCGGTTGCTGTCGTCGTCGAGGGTGGCGAGCTGCCGGGAACGCCGTCCACGGTGCTCGATCTGACGGGTTCGGAGCCTCGAGTGCTCCGCGAGGGCGCCGTGCTCGCAGCCCAGGCCCTCGCAGAGGTCCGCTCCCTGGCCGAGTAGCATCCTGGCGATGGCCATTGCGCAGTTGACGCTCGAGGACCTCCGCTCGGCCGGCCTCGCAGACGTCGATCCCGAGATCGCCGATCTCCTCGAACGAGAGCTCGACCGCCAGCGCGGCGAAATCGAGCTGATCGCGTCCGAGAACTTCACCTGGCCGGCGCTGCTCGAGGCCGTCGGGAGCGTCGCGACGAACAAGTACTCGGAGGGGTATCCGGGGCGGCGCTACTACGGCGGCTGCGAGGTCGTGGACGAGATCGAGCAGCTCGCCATCGACCGCGCGAAGGCGCTCTTTGGAGCCGAGCACTCGAACGTGCAGCCCCATGCCGGCGCGCAGACGAACATGGCCGTGTACTTCGCGTGCCTGAAGCCGGGCGACACCATCCTCTCGCTCGAGCTCTCGCACGGCGGCCATCTCACCCATGGGTTGAAGGTCAATTTCTCCGGCCGGCTGTATTCGATCGTCCACTACGGGGTCTCACGTGAGACGAACCTTGTGGACTACGACGAAGTCCTAGCGCTCGCGAGAGAACATCGGCCGAAGCTGGTCATATGCGGAGGCTCGGCGTATCCGCGGACCGTCGAGGCCTGGCGTTTCCGCGAGATCGCTGACGACGTGGGCGCCTACCTGCTTTGCGACATGGCCCACTTCGCCGGGCTCGTCGCCGCGGGCATCCATCCGAGCCCTGTGCCGCATTGCGACTTCGTCACCTCGACGACGCACAAGACGCTCGCCGGCCCGCGGTCCGGGTTCATCCTCTGCAAGGAAGAGCACGCGCAGGCGGTGGATCGGGCGGTGTTCCCGGGAATGCAGGGCGGTCCGCTCAACCACGTCATCGCGGCGAAGGCCGCATGCTTCCTGATCGCTGCCTCGGAGCCGTTTCGGCACTACCAGGAGAGCGTGCGTGCGAACGCAGACGTGCTTGCCGAAACTCTCCAGCAGGGTGGGCTCGACGTGCTGACCGGCGGAACCGACACGCATCTCCTTCTCGTCGATCTGCGCTCGACCGAGTGGTCCGGCAAGGAGGCGGAGGAGCGGCTGGCCGGAGTCGGCATCACGGTGAACCGGAACACGGTGCCCTTCGACGAGCGTTCGCCGACGGTCGCGTCCGGCTTCCGCATCGGGACTCCCGCGCTCACCATCCGCGGCTTCGACGAGGACGACTTCCGCGAGGTCGGCCGGATCATGTGCGAGGCGCTCGGGCGGGATCCAGACCTTACGGCTCTCGCCGCCCGGAGCGCCGCTCTCTGCGAGCGCCAGCCCCTGTACGCGGGCAAGGGCGCGTACCCGACTTTCGGTGACGGGCGACATGGAAACCAGGACTGACCTCGAAACCTCTGCGACCGCACAGGTCACGGAGGTGATGCATCCGCTGGTGCAGCACAAGCTCGGGTTGCTGCGTGACGTGACGACGACGACGCAGATGTTCCGGCAGCTCGTGAACGAGCTCACGCTTCTCCTCACCTACGAAGCCACGAAGGATCTCGCGGACGAGGAGATCGAGATCGAGACCCCGCTCGAGCGGACGGCGGCGCGTCGCATCTCCGGCAAGAAGGTCGCGGTCTGCCCCATCCTTCGCGCGGGAGTCGGGATGCTCGACGCAGTGCTCTCGCTCGTTCCGGGCGCACGCGTCGGTTTCATCGGCCTCTTTCGGGACGAGGAGACGCTCGAGCCGGTCGAGTACTTCGTGAAGCTGCCGGGCGACATAGCCGACCGCGACGTGATCCTGCTCGACCCGATGCTCGCTACGGGGAACTCGACGGCAGCGGCGATCGAGACCGTCAAGCGGGCAGGGGCGACGTCGATACGCCTGATCGCCCTCATCGCGGCTCCTGAGGGCATCGAACGGGTTCACCGCGAGCACCCCGAGGTGCTGATCGTCGTGGCCTCCGTCGACCGCGGGCTGAACGAGAAGGGCTACATCCTCCCGGGCCTCGGCGACGCAGGCGACCGGCTGTACGGGACGAAGTAACCGGTCGTGCTGGACGAGCTCAGGGCGACGCCGGAGGTCCTATACGGGCTCGGCATCGCATTCGGCATCGTCGTGTTGCTCACGCCGGCTGTCGGCGGCATGGCGCGGATGCTCGGCGCGGTAGACCATCCGGACGCGCGCCGTTTGAACAGACGCCCGATACCGCGGCTCGGCGGGCTCGCGATCTTTCTCGGAATCCTCGTGCCTGCGCTCGCCTTCCTCGACCTCTCGGGCGAGAGCCGGGGCGTCCTCCTCGGCGCAGCTGTTGCGACGGTCGTCGGTGCGATCGACGACTTCCGCGGCCTCTCGCCTCCGGCGAAGCTCTCCGGCCAGTTGCTGGCGGCTGCGATCCCGCCAGCGTTCGGCGTCTGGATCGACCACTTCACGCTTCCTTTCGTCGGAGTGATGGATCTGCCCGCCTGGCTCGGCGTTCCGCTTTCGATGCTGTTCATCGTCGCGGTGATGAACATGGTCAATTTCCTGGACGGGCTCGACGGGCTCGCGGCCGGCGTCTGCGCAATCGCCGGCGCGACCTACGCGACCCTCGCGCTCTCGCTCGGAAAGGCCGACCCCGCGATCCTCTCCGCGATCGTCGCCGGATCGTGCCTCGGCTTCTTGCGGCACAACTTCTTCCCGGCCCGGATCTTCATGGGTGACTCGGGAGCGCTCTGTCTCGGCTTCATCCTCGCGTCCGTCTCGATTCAGGGCCTGCTCAAGACCGCGTCTACCGTCGTCCTCCTGCTCCCGCTGCTCGTTTTGGCCGTGCCGATCATCGACACGTCCTTCGTGGTCGCGCGCCGGTTGAAGCATGCGCGGCCGATCTACACCGCGGACCAGGGCCATCTCCACCACCGTTTTCTGAACATCGGCTTCTCGCAACGGCGCGCCGCGGTGACCATGTGGCTGTGGTGCGCCAGCCTCGCCGGCGCCGCCCTCGCGACCCGCTTCGTCCCGTTCCGGGAGGGAGGCGACTGGCATCTCTGGGAGACGGTCGCAGTCACGGCGATCGCCTTGGTCGCGATCGCCTTCTCGATCTTCGTGATCTACCTGCTGGAGATCGTCAAGCTGACGAGCCCACGAAGACGCCGCCGCGACGAGGCCGCGCAGTCAGAGACGAAGTCGCCGGACCGCCAGACGGCGTAGTTCCCTTGTGACACTGTGTCACAAGATTCGCAACCGTCACCTGTCGATCGCCTAGCCGGTTCGCGAGGATCTCGACGCGGCTCGCTCGACGAAGTCGGTCAGATGAGCGTTGAAGTCCGGGTGGCGTTGGGCAGCGTGGCCGTAGCCCGGTAGCACCACTCGCTCCGCGTCGAGCTCGCGCTCCAGTGTGTCGCAGATCGCGTCGAACGCCGGGTGGTGCGCCCCGGAGACGACGAGCTTCGGGAAGGGCGCCGCACCGAGGTCTTCGAGCGGGATCTCGGCCTCCCAGGGACCGCGCTCGACGATGAGCGCCCTGGCGCCCTGCTCGAGATCCGGCGGAAGCGGGGAAGGGGGTGTGAACGTGGAGCCCACCGCTCGAAGGAACCTCAGCAGGAATGCCTCGACGTCATCCGTCTGCCCGCTCGCATAGAGGGCTGCACCGCCTGCTGCGAAATCCGCCACCGCGGGAACGTCGAGAGCGACACGCGTCGCCGGCGGCTCGATCACGATCAGCGACCCCACGACCTCAGGTCGCGCAGCGGCTGCGAGCAATGAGATCACGCCGCCATAGGAGTGTCCGACGAGATGGTCGCCGGGCTCGAGCAGGCCCGCGACCAGCTTGGCGTCCTCCTCGAAGTCGACGCGCTCGACAGGAGGAGTGGGCGGAAACCCAGGCCGATCGAGGACGATTAGCCGGAAGCGGTTCGCCAGCGAGCGCTGGGTGCGCCATGTCGCCTGGCCACCGACAACGCTCCCGTGGACGAGGACGAGGCGCTCCATCGGACGATTCTAGACCTGTAACGAACTTGACCCCTTTCTCTTGAAAGAACGGAAATGAGCTGTTACAAGCACGCTGATATGCTCGGTCGAGATGACGCCGCACGCGGCTTCCTCGCCTCACTCGCTCGCCACCGCCTCGGGGCTTCTCCTGGGAGCGCTCGGCGCGTCGATGGCTGCTGGGGCGCTCCTCGGATGGGCGCTCGGCGCGTGGGGTATCGGCCTTCTCATCGGCGCCGTCGCCGGCATTCCGCTGGGCGTCCTCAGCGTCTACCTCGTCTACTCGCGGGGAGGGGCGGCGTGAGCGCAGGGATGTTCTCGACGCCTCGCCCGGTGCCGAGCCGGCTGGCTCCAGCGGTTTCGGGCGGCTCGGTGATCGCGCTCGCGCTCCCGGTCTTCGCGGTCGCCGGCTGGCCGCTCTCCGGATGGGCGCTGGCCGCGGTTCTCTGGGCTGCGGCACAGGCTTTCTCTCTCATACTGGCGCAGTTCTCGGGCGGCGCGGATAACCTCGCCGCCGCAGGGATGCGCGGCATCGGCACAACATCTCGCGGTTTGCTCGTGGGCATCCCGCTCGTCGCAGTGACGGTTGCGGACGAGCGCGTCGGCATCGCCGCCGCAGGCCTCTACGCGCTCGCCTTCACGGTCGAGCTCCTCGTCGGGCTCGCCGCGTACTTCGGCACGGAGGCGAAGGCGTGAAGTGTCTCGCGCTCTTCCTCCTGATCTTCGCGCTCGTGCTGCCTGGAGCGGCTCTTGCGCAGGAGCCGGAGACGACGCCGGCTGCCGCGGAGGAGGAGTTCGACCCCGCTCACGAGTGGGAGCTCCAGACGTGGGGGCCCGAGCTGAAGATCGGACCTATCGACATGTCGATCAACAAGGCCGTCGCTTACCTGATCTTGGCCACCTTCGTGTCGATCCTCATCGGCATCCTCTTCATGCGAGTGGTCAAGACGGGTCCTCCCGATCGGCGGCAGGCGGTCGGTGAGACGATCTACGAGGTCGCGCAAGTGCAGGTGGCCGAGCAGGGCCTGCCACACAAGGCCATCGGCCGGTGGTTCCCGTATGTCGCATCGCTGATGATCTTCATCTGGGTCGTGAACATGCTCGGCTTCATCCCGTTGCCGCTCTCCGATGAGCGGTACGAGATCTTCGGTGTAGAGGTGCCGACGCTGGCGATCTTCGCCGCGACTTCGACGCTCTCTGTGACGTTGGCGCTCGCGTTGATGACTTGGGTGTTCACGCACTTCGCGGGGATCCGTGAAAACGGCGTGCGCAAATACTTCAAGAGCTGGATCCCGGACGTGCCCAAGGGAATGCTGCCGCTGATCGTCCCGCTCGAGGTGATCGGCCAGTTCATGCGCCTGATCAGCCTCTCCGTGCGCCTCTACGCGAACATGCTCGCCGGGCACATGCTGATCCTGACGTTCATCGGGCTGATCTTCTTGACTCACTGGGCGGTATTCCCGGTGTCCGTCTTCTTCGGATCGATCTTCTATTTCTTCGAGGTCGTCATCGTCGTCTCGATTCAGGCGTACATCTTCGCCGCCCTGTCTGCCATCTACATCGGCTCGGCCATCGAGGCCGAGCATTGAGCTAAGGAGGGAATTCCACCATGCTTTCCTCGTTCTTCTTCCTCGCCGCCGCCGAAGACGGCGCCGACGCCGGGAAGGCCATTGCTCTCGCGCTCGGCATCGGCCTCGGGTCGCTCGGCGCCGGCATCGGCATCGGCAACATCTTCGGCTCCATGATCCAGGCGGTCGCCCGCCAACCCGAGCTCCGCGGAGAGCTCCAGGGGATCCAGTGGCTCGGCTTCGCACTCACCGAGGCAGTCGTCTTCTACGGCCTTATCGGCGGCCTCCTCGCATTCGTCCTGATCTAGGAGCTGATGTGAAAACCACATACATCGCGGCCGCGAAGCGGACGCCTTCAGGGATTTTCGCGCGACCAGAATCCGCGCTAGCGGATGCTGGTCTTGCGCACAACTGAGCCGATGTCGGTTCTGCCACTCGCACAAGAGGAGTCGTCCGGAGGCCTGATCGACGTCGTCCCCGGTCTGATGATCTGGACGTTGATCTGCTTCGGGCTCACGTTCTTCGTTCTCAAGAAGTTTGCTTTCGCCCGCATCCAGCAGGGGATCGAGGAGCGCCGCGATCGCATCCGCAAGGCGGTCGAGGATGCAGACCAGGCCCGAAACGAGGCGCGCGACCTGCTCGAGCAGCACAAGCAGCTGATCGGCCAGGCGAAGGGAGAAGCGGGGCAGATCCTCGCCGACGCGCGCAAGGTGGCGGACGCCCAGATCGTGCGCGTGAAGCAAGAAGCCGAGGAGGAGCGGCAGCGTCGGCTCGAGGAGACGCGCCGGCAGATCGAGGCCGAGACCAAGCGCTCGCTCGACCTCATCCGCTCGGAGGTCGCCGACCTCACCCTGGAGGCGACCGCGCGGGTTACCGGCAAGGTTCTCGACGCCGAGGACCAGCGACGGCTGATCGACGAGGCGATCGCCGAGCTCGACTTCTCGGCGCTGGAGAAGGACACCGCGTAGAAGTGGCTGTCGCAAACCGAATGTACGCCCGCGCCATCTTCCAGGCGGCGCAGGACGAGGGGAAGCTCGACGAGGTCGCAGCCGACCTCGCGGCGCTCGCGGGCGCGCTCGAGGAGACACCCGAGCTGCGCGCGTTTCTGCGCAACCCGCAGATCGATCCGCCGGAGAAGGCGCGCGTGCTCGAGGAGATCGCGTCGGGCGCCGACGAGCTCGTGCGCAACTTTCTCCGACTCCTCGCTGAGAAAGGTCGCGCGGGTGAGCTCGTGGAGACGAACGCCGAGCTCGAAGCCCTCGTCGCGAAGGCCCAGAACCGGCTCGCAGTGGAGCTCACGACCGCGCACGAGCTCTCCGACGACGAGGCGCGCTCCATCGTCGAGCAAATCGAGAAGGCTTCGGGCCGGACGGTCGAAGCGTCGCGCTCCGTCGATCCGAGCCTGGTCGGGGGAATCGTTCTCCAGGTCGGTTCCTTCCGCGCCGACGGCAGCGTGCGCGGCCGGCTGGAACGCCTTCGCCAAGAACTCGTCACCGCCCATTAGCTAAGGAGCACACGTGAAGCTACGCCCCGAAGAGATCACCTCGATCCTGAAAGACCGGATTCGAGAGTTCGACGTCGAGACCGATCTTTCAGAGGTCGGCACCGTCCTCCAGGTCGGCGACGGCATCGCCCGCATCCACGGGCTCGAGAACTGCATCGCTCTCGAGCGGCTCGAGCTCGAGCACGGGGTCGTGGGCATCGCGTTCAACCTCGAGGAGGACAACGTCGGCGCGGCGCTCTTCGGCGAATGGCAGAAAGTGAGCGAAGGTGAGCCGGTCCGGCGCACCGGCGAGGTCATGAGCGTGCCCGTCGGCGAAGGCCTCCTCGGCCGCGTCGTCGACCCGCTCGGGAATCCGCTCGACGGCCTCGGGCCGATCGAGGCGGCCGAGCGCCGGCCGCTCGAGTTCAAGGCGCCGGGCGTGATCAGCCGCCAGCCGGTGAAGGAGCCGCTGCAGACGGGCCTGAAGGCGATCGACTCGATGATCCCGATCGGCCGTGGTCAGCGCGAGCTGATCATCGGCGACCGCTCGACCGGCAAGACCGCGATCGCGATCGACACCATCCTGAATCAGCGGGGCGCGGACGTGATCTGCGTCTACGTCGCGATCGGCCAGAAGGGGTCGACGGTGGCCCAGGTGGTCGAGAGGCTTCGCGACGCCGGGGCGATGGAGTACACGATCGTCGTCACGGCGCCTGCGCAAGAGGCGGCGCCGATCAAGTGGATGGCGCCGTTTGCCGGATGCGCAATGGGCGAGTACTTCCTCTACCAGGGCAAGCACGCGCTGCTCATCTACGACGACCTCTCGAAGCACGCCGACTCGTATCGACAGCTGAGCCTCCTTCTTCGCCGGCCCCCCGGTCGTGAGGCCTTTCCGGGTGATGTCTTCTATCT
>JACDCN010000048.1 GCA_013817555.1 Actinomycetota bacterium | reverse complement strand
AGAGTGCGTCCCGGACGTCACCTCGCCACCGCCCTCGATCGGCATCCCCTGCCGTGGAATCCCCTTCTCCTCCATCACGAACGGGACGAGCTTCCGCTCCGGCCCCTCCTCTCTTATCCGACGCAGCGTGTCGACTCCGGTGAACTCGGTCTCGAGCGCGCAGGCCCAGCCGAGCCCCGCGGAGATTGCGTCGGTGTCCAGGGTGATGTCGTTGCCGTGCAGCGGGTAGCAGACCTCGAGGCGAAGCGTGTCGCGGGCGCCGAGGCCGCAGGGTGTTGCTCCTCGAGCCAGCACCGCGTCCCACAGGGCTGCCGCATCCTCGTCGGCGCAGCACAGCTCGACCCCTGCCTCGCCCGTGTATCCGGTGCGGGAGATCATGACCTCAATTCCGTCGAGCCTTCCCAGCTCGTGCGTGAACGCGGGTCTGTCGGGCAGCCCAAGGCGCTCGATCGAACGCGGGCCCTGAACCGCGACGAGTCCGTATTCGTCCGAGGTGTCGCGAATCTCGGTGCCGCGCGCCTCGCGCTCCTTGAGCCAGTCGTAGACCGATTGTCGGTTCGACGCGTTGACGACGAGAAGGTACTGCCCGTGCGCGAGGCGGTAGACGATGAGGTCGTCGACGATCCCGCCCTGCTCGTTCGTCAGCAGCGTGTACTGGGCTTCTCCGTCCGAGAGCTTGTCGAGATCGTTCGACAGCATCTCCTGGAGAAAGGCGTGCGCCGCCGGCCCGTCGACGTGGATCTCGCCCATGTGCGAGACGTCGAACGCCCCGCAGTCGGTGCGGACCGCGCGGTGCTCCTCGATCACGCCCGCGTACTGGACGGGCATCTCGTAACCCGCGAAGGGCACCATCCGCGCGCCCAGCTCGACGTGGCGCGCGTAGAGAGGCGTGCGCTCGAGCGACGTGGCCTCCACGGCCGCGACTCTATCCACTCGCAGGCGCAACCCCCGCCAATGAAGCGGCTGAAGGAGACTTGATGTGAACTCCCCGGCGGCGTTCTATCCGCAGACGCTGCTGACGGAGGATCGGCGATACCGTCCTCCTATCGCCGACAAGCCCATCACTGTCGTGCCATATGACTCTGAGTGGCCGAGTCGGTTCGACGCCGAGCGTGCGCTGTTGGAGCCCCCGCTCGGGCAATGGTTGACGGAGGGCATCCATCACATCGGGTCCACGGCCGTTCCTGGTCTAGCCTCGAAGCCGATCATCGACATGATGGCCGGAGTACGCGACCTCGAAGCAGCTCGCATGGCGTTCGACGCGTTAGGCGAGCTGTCATACATCTACGCGCCCCACCGTCCAGGCGTCGCACATCACTTCTCGAAACCGTCCTTGCATCTGGCGGAGACAACATACGGCCTCCATCTCACTGAACCGGAAAGCGATCTCTGGCGCGAGCGGCTCGCGTTTCGCGACGCTCTCTGCGGTGACGCCGAGCTCGCTGCCGAGTACGAGGCGCTGAAGCTGCGGCTCGCTGGAGTGCACCACGACGTTGCGTCGTATACGGCTGGCAAGCGGGCGTTTGTCGCCCGCGTCCTGGCGACCGCCGGGATTCAGCTGGGCCGGCGGTAGAACGTTCTGCCCCGTCTCGTCTTGCTACTCAGCGTCGCTGGGCAACGGAGGCCGTACCTTTCGCGTCAAGCCTCTAGTCCTCCTTGAGGAAGCTCGGGATATCGATCTCGACGTCCGAGACGCTCGGTGCTTGGAACGCGGGACGTACCGGCTCGACACCCGCGCCTTCGACCCGACGGCGTCGTGGACGGCCACCGCCGAAGCCCGTGGCGATCGCGGTGACACGCACCGAGTCACCCATCGACTCGTCGATCACGGCGCCGAAGATGACGTTCGCGTTCGCGTCGGCCGCCGCGGTCACGACCTGAGCCGCCTCGTCCACCTCTGCCAGTCCGAGATCCGGACCTCCGGTGACGTTGAGCAGAATTCCCGTGGCGCCGTCGAGCGAGGTCTCGAGAAGCGGCGAGGAGATCGCGGCGCGCGCCGCTTCCATAGCGCGGTTCTCGCCCTGCGCGACTCCGATTCCCATCAGGGCCGAGCCTGCGTCGCGCATGATCGTTCGCACGTCCGCGAAGTCGAGGTTGATCAACCCCGGAACAGTGATGAGGTCGGTGATTCCCTGCACGCCCTGGCGCAGGATGTCGTCGACCATGCGGAACGCGTCGGTAACGGGCGTCGAGCGCTCGACGACCTGCAGCAGCCGGTCGTTCTCGATGACGATGAGTGTGTCGACGTTCTCGCGGAGCGTCTGGGCGCCCTGCTCGGCCTGCTCTGCACGTCGGCGTCCCTCGAAGGCAAAAGGCTTGGTCACAACGCCGACGGTGAGCGCCCCGAGCTCGCGTCCGATCTCGGCGACGACCGGGGCTCCACCCGTGCCTGTGCCCCCACCTTCTCCGGCGGTGACGAAGATCATGTCCGCGCCCTTCAGCGCCTCCTTCAGCTCATCCCGGCTCTCGTGCGCCGCGGTCGCCCCGACCTGGGGATCCGCCCCGGCGCCCAAGCCGCGCGTGGCCTGCGAGCCGATGTGGATCTTCACGTCCGCCTCCGTCATCAGCAACGCCTGCGCGTCCGTGTTCACGGCGACGAACTCGACCCCCGACATCCCCGCCTCGACCATGCGGCTGACTGCGTTCGAACCGCCCCCGCCGATCCCGACGACCTTGATCACGGCGAGATAGCTACCGGACTGATTGCTCATCTCTCGACCACCTCAAGCTGAAGCTCTCGTTGAACGTACGACACGCTCGCACGATTTCGCTCTCGAGGGTAAGGCTCCTCTGTCGAGATGTCAATCTCACGACCTTCAACCTCAACCTAAGAGTTGAGGTAGCGCGAGGCTACCGGGCGTTCCGGGACACTCACGTCCACGTACAGCGAACGCTCAGCGAGGAGCGGGAGCACGCGTGCGGCGACCGTGAGTTTGAGCAGCACGTCGGAGGTGCCCCCCAGCCTGATCTCGGGGCCCTCGTGCAGTATCAGCGTCAGCTGCCCTTCTCCGGAGCGAACCGCCTTCACGCGCCGTGGCAGCCGAACCTCTCGGGCAGCGGCGAGCGCGCGGGTCGCGCCCGTGAGACTCGACGGAAGCGATCCGCCGATTCTCACCGCGACGTCCCGGGTCAGCCAGAGACGCGGAAATCCTCGCTCGGTTCCGGTCTCGATTTCCTGGATCACCTTTCCCGACCCGGTCGCGAGCCAAGCTGAGTTGCCGCGGCGAATGACCGCGACAGGCCGTTCGGCGGCGACCTTTACTACGAGGGTGTTCGGGAAAGCGCGGTCGACGGAGACGCCCGCAACCGAGGGGAGCGCCCGTACAGTGTCCTCGAGCGCACGCGCGTCGATCCCGAGCAGGCTCGTGCCGACAATGTCTCGCGCGGCCACCTCCACCTCACGCGCGATCGCGGGGGGCGCTCCCTTCACCTCGAGGTGCTGGACGGCAAAGACGGAGGACGCCTTGGCCCCCCAATACGCCCCGAGCACGGCTACGACAAGCGCGAACCCGATGAGCAGTGAGCGGCCGGAGGGAACGAACCGAGCGAGATCGAGGCGATTGCCGGCCTCGCTGCGCGGAAACGGGACGACGACGCTTGCCGCGCGCGCACGCCGACGCGATCCGCGCTCGGTCCGTCCCCCGGCCATAGAGCGGGATTCGCCGCATCGTGCGTTGCTCCTACGTGAACGAGGGAAGCTCCAGCGCGCCGACGAAGGCGACCTCACGCTCCAGCGTGATCCCGAGCTCTTCGTGTGCCCGTCGGCGCGCTTCCACCATGAGCGCGACGCAGTCGGCGCTCGTCGCGTAATCCGCGTTCTCGATGAAGTTTGCGTGCTTGGGCGAGATCACGGCGCCGCCGATCCGGTGACCCTTGAGACCGCAGAGCTCGAGCATGCGTCCTGCCCCGAGCTCTCCTGGCGAATTCTTGAAGACGCTGCCGAACGTGCGCTTGTTGGTCGGCTGGGTCGCCTTCCTGCGGACGACCAGCTCGGAGACCGTTGCCTTGATCTCTTCGCTGGGACGCGGATCGAGCAGAAGCTCGACTCGTGCGACGACGGCGCCCTGGCCGACCGCGGAGCGCCGGTACGAGAGCGCGAGATCGTCGAGCGCCACCCAGTCAACCCCATCGGCGGTCGCCACCAAAGCCCGCGCGACGATGTCCGACCAGTCACGTCCGTACGCCCCGGCGTTCATCTTGACGCCGCCTCCTACGGTGCCCGGAATGGCGCAGGCGAACTCGAAGCCACCGAGGCCCGCGTCTCGTGCGCGGTGGAGGCAGACGGCATTCTTGGCGCCTCCCCCGGCGACGAGGCCCGTCGGTCCGACTTCGACCGCAGCCAGCTCTCCTTCGAGGTGGATTACGAGCGCTTCGACGCCCTCATCGGCGACGAGCAGATTCGACCCGAGGCCGACGACTACGATCTCGAGCCCCTCGGCAGCCGCGTAGCGGAGTGCCTCCGCGAGCTCGTCAAGTGACCTCGGCCGAGCGAGCGCGCTGGCCGGGCCCCCGGTGCCGATCGTCGTGAGCTTCGAGAGCGAGGTGCCCCGCTCGATGTTCACTCGGGTAACCCGGCGGCCACGGCGTGCGCGATCTTCCACGGCTCCCCGACCCCGAGTGTGACGACGACGTCACCGGGACGCGTCCACGCGAGCGTGAGTCGAGCCGCGTCGTCCAACGTCGGCGCCCAGCCGCGCCGGACACCCGGCGGCACGCTGTCCAACACGAGCTTCCCGGTGACGCCCGCGCGCGGGACATCGCGCCCGCCAATCACGTCCGTCACGATGGCCGCGTCCGCGATCCCGAGGGCGTTGCCCAACTCCTGGAAGAGCTGACGCGTGCGCTCGTAGACGTGGGGCTGGTAGACGGCGGTGAGCCGCCCCTCGGTTCGGTTCCGGGCTGTCCGCAGCGTGACCTCGATCTCGGTCGGATTGTGGGCGTAGTCGTCGAACACGCGGACACCTCCGCGCTCGGCGACGAGCTCGAAGCGTCTACCCACCCCCGCAAAGAGCGCTAGAGGCGGCTCGGCATCCGCCCGTGAGATACCTACGAGCTCGAGCGCACCGTGCGCAGCGGCGGCGTTCATCCGGTTGTGCTCTCCCGGCACAGCGAGCTCGAATGTCACGGGCTCCAGCTCCCATGCGCGAATCACGTTCGGCACCCCGGCAGCCCACTCGTCGAAGAAGGTTTCGAGCTCCGCCACCGAGGCGAACGTCGCGTGATGGTCGAGCTCGATGTTGGTGATCACGGCGATCTCCGGGTGGAGGAGCGCGATCGAGCGGTCGGACTCGTCTCCCTCGACCACCAGCCAGCCCTCCCCCACGCCCGCGTTACCGCCGAGCTGTGGCACGACACCACCGATGATCCAGGCCGGGTCCTGCCCGAGCTCGCGAAGGACGTACGCGATCATCGCGGCCGTCGTCGTCTTCCCGTGCGCTCCGCCCACGACAATGGATCGGCGAAGCGCGACCAGCTCCGCCAGGAACTCGGCCCGCGAGCGTCCTTCCGCCCGCCCGAGATGAGCGCTGGAGACGACGACCTCGAATCCCGGAGGGGCAGCAGGCTCTCCCCCGACATCGAGCTCGACACCAGAAAGCGTCTCCATGAAGATCGTCTCCTGCTTGTCCCAGCCGCGGACCTCAGCTCCCCAGGCGCGTGCAAAGTTGGCGTAGGCGGAGAGCCCCGCGCCGCCGATTCCGACGAAGTAAAAACGTCTTCCAAGGAGAGGCGCTGTTACTCGGCTCAAGATCGCCTTCCCTTGCCAGGTAACAGATTGTTACGTGGCATCATCGACGCTCCTGGGCGAGGCGAACGAGCTCGTCGGCGACGACCGCGGCGGCCTCCGGCTTTGCGAGCGCCTTCATGGCGTCCGTCATCGCTCGGAGACGTCCTTCGTCGCTGAGCAGCTCGTCGACGAGCGCCGGCACTCGCGCGAGGTCGTGCTGACGAACGACGACCGCGCCCCCGCCCTCCTCGAAGTAGCGCGCGTTCAGCGCCTGATGGTCAGCAGTCGCGTGCGGATAGGGGACAAGGATCGACGGAATCCCGGCGGCGGCTAGCTCCCAGACCGTGCCTCCGGCGCGGGAGATCGCGAGATCTGCAACCGCGAGTGCCCCGCCGAAGTCGTTCGTCGTCTCGAGCAGGACATAGTCATCACGCTCGATCCTCGGTCGCAAGGTGGCGTAATCCCGCTCACCGGCGATGTGTAGCACCGCCGGACCGCTTGTTCCGTAGGTGTCCGCCGCAAACTCGTTCAGCGCCTGCGCCCCGGCGAGACCGCCGAACACCGCAAGCACCGCGCCCTCGGCAGGAAGGCCGAAGCGGTCCCTCGCCTGCTCCCGGTCTCCGTCGAGGTGAGACTGCGGGGTCGGACGCCCCACCAGCCGGTACTTGTCGCCGCGGCGCCCCGAGACCGGATACGCAAGGAAGACCCGGCGAGCGAACGGAGCTGCAAGCCGGTTAGCAAGGCCAAGATGTGCGTCGGCCTCGGTGAGCGCGGCCGGAATCCCACGCAGGCGGGCGGCAAGCACCATCGGCCCGGCGACGTAGCCTCCCGCACCGAGCACCACGTCGGGGCGGCGCTTGGCGAGGATGCGAGAACACGCAAACGGCGCTCGCGCCGCGCGCACGAGCGCGCGCAGAAGACCGACGCCAGGCCGTCGGGGGAAGCCCGTGATAGAGAACGTGTCGAGCTCGTAACCGGCTTCAGGAACCAGCTGCGACTCGACGCGATCTGGCGACCCGGCGAACGTCACCGTCACCCCGCGCTCTTGCAGCGCTTCCGCGACTGCGAGCGCGGGCCGGACGTGCCCGGCTGTTCCGCCGGCTGCGATCAGACACACGAGCTTGGACGACCTCTCCATTGACGGCGATGTTAAGGAGAATGCCGACTCCCGCGAGCAGCACCACGAGGCTCGAGCCGCCGTAGGAGACGAACGGCAGTGGGATCCCGGTCAGAGGCGCGATGCCGAGCACCGCTGCGAGATTGACCGCCGCCTGTCCGCACACGAGGGCGGTCAGACCTGCGGCGAGAAGCTTTCCGAAGGGGTCGCGACAGCGCAGCGCGATCCGAAACCCAACGAGGGCGAACGTGGCGAAAGCGCCGATGACGAGCGCGGAGCCAACGAGGCCGAGCTCCTCCCCGATGACCGCGAAGATCATGTCCGTGTGCGCTTCAGGAAGGTAGGAGATCTTCCCCACGCCCTCGCCGAGGCCGGCGCCCGTCACCCCCCCTGAGCCGATTCCGATCATCGCCTGCACGATCTGAAACCCCGACCCCTCGGCGTCGCTCCACGGGTCCAGGAAGCTGAAGACGCGAGCACGGCGGTAGGGCTCCGCCCAGATCGCGACCATCCCCATGCCGGCTGCCAGGAAGGTGGCAGTCGCAAGCAAGCGGGCCGGAACCCCGGCGACAAGCAGAACGGCGAGCATCATCCCGCAGAGGGTGATCGTGGTTCCGAGGTCGGGCTCGAGGAGGATCAGCCCGCAGAAGATCGCGGTCAGGAGGCCGAGAGGCTTGGCGAGCTCACCCAGCGTCCGCGGCGGAGAGCGCCGCGCGAGATACACCGCGGCGAAGAGGCAAAGAGCGAGCTTCGCGAGCTCGGAGGGCTGGAAGCTCGCCGGGCCGAGCAGGAACCAGCGGCGCGCGCCGTTGATCTCCGGGGCGACGACGAGCACCGCTGCGCACAGCCCGAGCGCGAGGAGCAGGAGCGGCGGTGCGACGAAACGCAGCCGGTGGTAATCGAAGCGGGACGCAAGCGCCATGAGGACGATGCCGAGGCAGGCATAGATCGCCTGTCGCTTGAGGAAGCTCATGGGATCGCCGTTCCCGACCGCGGCCGAGGCGGAGGTCGCGCTGTACACCATCACCAGGCCGAACGCGACCAGGCCGAGCGTCACGAGCACGAGAAGCTTCTGGTCGAAGCGGCTGTCGGCCTTCACGAAAGCTCATCCACCAGACGGCGGAACTCGTCGCCCCGCTCCTCGAAGTCGCGGAACTGGTCGAAGCTTGCGCACGCCGGCGAGAGGAGGACGACATCGCCGGGGTCGGCGCTGTCCGACGCGCCGGCGAGCGCATCCGCGAGAACACCGCAATGCGTGAAAAAGATTCCAGCATCGTCGAGCGCGGCCGCGATCTCGATGGCAGCGTCACCGATCAGATACGCGTGATCTCCTGACTCGAGCGCGTTTGCAAGAGGCGAGTAGCTCTCGTTCTTCCCGAGGCCGCCGAGAATGAGGTGCAGCGGCGAATCCCGGAGCGCGGCGATGGCCCGCAGCGCTGCCGCGACGTTCGTCGCCTTGGAATCGTTGACGTAGCGAACACCGTGGAGCTCGCGAACAGCCTCGATGCGATGCGGGACGCCAAGGAAGCTTTGGAGTGCCGAGGCGATTGCCTTGTCCGGAATCGCGGCGGCGCGAGCGGCAGCCGTCGCGGCTGCGGCGTTCTCGCGGTTGTGCTCGCCCGGAAGCGCAGGCTCGGCCGGCAGCGGGTCGTCGGCGCTGAACTCCACCCGTCTCGCCGCACCCGGAATCGGTCCGAACGCGCGCGGCACGACGGCGACGTCGTCTTCGGTCTGTGCCTCGAAGATGCGGAGCTTCGCGTCGACGTACCACTCGAACGTCCCGTGACGGTCGAGATGATCGGGCTCGAGGTTGAGAAGCACGGCGATGCGCGGTCTCAGGAGCTCGACGTCCTCGAGCTGGAACGAGGAGAGCTCGCACACGATCCACGTGCTCTCGTCGACCGTACCTGCGAGAGCTGTCAGCGGCCGACCGATGTTTCCCGCTACCTCGACCGGGCGGCCGGCCGCGCGGAACATCGCACCGAGCCACTCGCTCGTAGTCGTCTTCCCGTTCGTGCCGGTCACGCCCAGAATCGGATTTCCGAGGAGCCTCGCGCCGAGCTCGATCTCGCTCCAGATGGGAACGCCGAGGGCTCGTGCCCCCGCCACGACCGACGTCTCCCCCGGAACGCCCGGGCTCTTCACGACGAGATCGAACCCCTGTGCCAACGTCTCCTCCTCGCGTCCGAGACGGACTTCGACGCCCAGCTCACGGAGCCTTCCCACGTCCAGGGCCTCGTCACGGTCGACCCCGACGACCTCGGCGTCCCGCGCTACCAGAGCCTCGGCGGCAGCCTTCCCGGAGCGCGCGAGCCCGACGACGAGGACCCGCTTGCCGGCGAGCTCGACTCCGCCGCTCAAGGCTCGACGAACTGGAGGAAGTCGCGGTAGAAGAGCGCGAATCCGGAGGCGCACAGGATCGCACACACGATCCAGAAGCGCACCATCACCTTGGTCTCCGACCACGCCTTCATCTCGAAGTGGTGGTGGATCGGCGCCATGAGGAAGACCCGTCGGCCCGTCCGTTTGAAGCTGACGACCTGAATCATCAGCGAGAGCACCTCGATCACGAAGATCCCGCCGATCAAGAGCAGCAGGATCTCGGTGCGAGTGACGATCGCTAGCCCGGCGATCGCTCCGCCGAGCGCCATCGAGCCCGTGTCCCCCATGAACACCTCAGCCGGATGCGCGTTGTACCAGAGGAACCCGATCGTGCCTCCGATCAGCGCGGCGGCCAACGTCGCGAGATCGAGGTACGCCTCACTGCGGTCGCCGGGAGTACCGGAGCGGAGCCAGGCGATTCCCGCGATGGCGAGGAACGTGAGCAGCATGATCATCGCCGTACCGGCGGCCAGTCCGTCGATGCCGTCAGTCAGGTTTGCGCCGTTCACGGTGCCGGCGATGACGAGAAAGAGGAAGACGTAGAAGAAGGGTCCGAGGTCGATGTTCCAGCCGGCGAGGGGAACGTAGATGGAGGTCGTAAACGACTGCGTCTCCTGCAAGAGAATCGCCGCCCCCACGGTGACCGCGACCAGCAGCACCATCTTCCACCGCCCGGGCAGGCCCAGGGAGTGGCCCTGGCGCAGCTTCAGGTAGTCGTCCGTGAACCCGATCGCGGCGCAGCCGAGGGTGATGAAGAGGACCGTGAGGGCTTCTGCCGTGTACTGCGAGAGCGCGAGGAACGGAAGCACCGCCGTGCCCACGATCAAGAGTCCGCCCATCGTCGGCGTCCCCTGCTTCACGACGTGGGCTGCTGGTCCCTCCGCGCGTATCTGCTGCCCGAGGTTCCGGGCACGCAGCGTCTCGATGAACTTGGGCCCGATGACGACGGCAGCGACCATCGCCAGAAGGCCGGCGATCAGGACTGGGACCATGCTCGGGCGATCTTCGCGATCTCCAGAGGGATGCCTTCGAGCCCGACCGCTCTTGATGCCTTCACCAGCACGGAATCCCCGGGTCGCAGGAAGCCTCGGACGGCCTCGACCGCGCCTTCGGCTCCGGGCACCCACACCGTCGGGCCGTACTCACGTGTGGGCTCGCCTACCGCGATGATCTCGATCTCGAGGTCCCGCGCCAGTTCGCCGATCTCGCGGTGATAGCGCGGTGAGGAGTCTCCGAGCTCCGCCATCTCGCCGAGAACGGCGACACGCCGCCGTGTTCCCGCCCGCTCTGCCAGATGAACGAGCGCCGCCCGCATCGAGTCGGGGTTGGCGTTGTAGGCGTCGTTGACCACGAACCCGCCGCCGGGAAGCGGGATCTCCTCTCCGCGCCAGGGCGAAAGCCGGATTTGCGGAGCCCCCGCGGAGGCGTGCTCGAGCGGGAGCCCGAGTGCTGCGTAGGCATGCAGGGCCGCGAGCGTGTTGACGGCGTGATGGCGCTGTGTGAACGGAAGGTCGAGTTCGACGGTCTGTCCGTCGATTTGGAAGCGCCCGCGTCCGTCTTCGAGCTCGGCGTCTGCAGCGTCGAAGCGACGAAGCTCGATGTCGACACGGTTCAGGAAGGGCTCGAGCTCGGTGCTCTTCGCGGGGACGACCGCCGTGCCGCCCGTAGGAAGCGCGGCGATCGCCTCCGCGTTCGCCTCGGCGACCCGCTCGACGGTTCCGAGCAGCTCCAGGTGCTCAGGGCCGATATGCGGGACGACGGCGATGTCGGGCCGGGCGATCGCGCTGAGCGCGGCCACCTGGCC
>JACDCN010000047.1 GCA_013817555.1 Actinomycetota bacterium | reverse complement strand
CTTCTACCCCGGCGGAGTCAGCGAGACCGAGCTCTTGCTCGCGTACGGCTACGTCGCGTTCGCGAGCAAAGCCGGCGCCCTTGCCGGGAACCACTTCGCGACGATCGTCGAAGGAGACGAGCAGCTGCGCGAGCTCGGTCGCCGGATGCTCTGGGACGGCGCTCAGGAGATCGTCTTCCGCGAGACATAGAGAGAGAGTGATTGTCCTTCGGGCGTCAGTCACGCTGCGGACGCAAGACGACGAAGGGCGTCGGCTAGGACGTCCACAGCGAGCTCTATGTCCTCCTCTGAGGAAAGCTCGTCCGGAGAGTGGCTGAGTCCGCCGTTCAAGCTCCGCACAAAGAGCATCGCGCTCGGCACGCCCGCGGCTGCAAGGATGCCGGCGTCGTGGCCGGCTCCCGAGGGAAGCTCGATCGCCGGTAGACCACGGCTGACGATCTCCTCCAGCAGGATTCGCCTCGGCTCTTCCGCCATCGCTGACGGTGGTGTCCGGTGAACCGGCTCGAAGCCAATGGCAGCGATCAGCTCGTCGAGTCGTCTCGCATGAGGGGCTCGCGCATCCACTGAGATGCGAACGCGTTCGGGGATGACGTTGCTCCCACCGGGCTCGACGGCGAGCTGACCCACGGTGGCCACCGCGCCGTCGATCCGCACTGCGGCTTCCCTGACCTGGAGAATCGCCTCGGCTGCGGCGACGAGCGCGTCGTCTCGCACGTCCATCGGCGTTGTTCCGGCGTGACCCGCGCGGCCCTCGAAGAGAAGCTCGCCTCGCGCGTAGCCGACGATGCTCGTGACGACCCCGACGGGAGCGCCCGCCCGCTCGAGAACCGGCCCTTGCTCGATGTGGAGCTCGAGGAACGCGCGCGGGAGCGGGCCACCCCGAACGACGAGTGCGCGGCTCCCGATACACCCGACCTCCTCCCCCCGGAAGACGACGACAGCTCCACATCCGACCCGCTCGACTGCCTCGATCCCGGCCACGACACCAAGCGCGCCGTCGAAGCGGCCACCCCGAGGCACCGTGTCGAGGTGCGAGCCGACCCAGACGTCCGCGCCTACTGGAGAGCGCCCCAGCAGGTTGCCGCTCTGATCAACCTCGACCGCGAGCCCTGCCTCCTTCATCCATCCCCCAGCGAACTCGTGGGCGGCGTCCTCCTCGGCCCTCCCGTGCGGCCGGTTCGCGCCCGGCCCGCCACCAATCGCGTAAAGCTGTTCGAGCCGCTTCGAGACCCTCACGCGAGCCGCTTTCCCATTTGCAACGCTTCCTCGGCGTATCCGAGCGAGCGATACAGGGACCTTGCAACTTCGTTACCGCCGAAGACGTTCAGTGTGACCTTTGCCGCGCCGAGTTCCCGCGCGAGGTCCTCGAAGGCGAGCATCGCCTCACGGCCCAGGCCAGTACCACGAACCCTCTCCTCGAGCTCGAGCTCGTACAGCCAAAGGCCGGCCGGTCGCGTCGCAAAGAAAAGTCTCCCGATCGCCTCGCCGCTCTCGTCTTCGATCGCGAACAGATGTTGACCCTCTTTCGGCTTTCCATCAGGAAAGAGTGACTCGTGATCGCGTCGCGCTTTATCCTCAGCCTCAGCGGAGGTCATTCCGGCGTTGCGCTCGAGATCATCCACGTAGAAGCGACGCGCCGCAGCCAGCCACTCCGGCAGCTCGTCGTCGAGGAGCTCTCGAAGGCGCACCCGCATCGCGGTGAGTATTACCGCCGCTCGGCAAGCGGCCGCAGCGCCCACCAGCCGACGAGCGGGAACAGCGCAGAGAGAGCGAACGCCACGGTCCACGAGCCGCTGGACACGGTGGTTGCGAACAGCACCGGCGCGCCAACCCCGATGCCTGCCAACACCGTCTGCTGAAATCCGATCGCAGCTCCGCTGCGCACCGGGCCCGCGAGCTCGGCGGCGGCGGTGAACGAGAGGCCGTTCCACGCCATCGTCAGCCCGCCGGCAAGGGCGAGCGCAGGCACGAGGAGCTCGAGCGGACCGCCTGCGAGCACTGCCGTAAGCACCATCACGGCCGCGACCGCTAGGCCTATGCGTCGGAGCGGAACGACACGTGCGCCCATGACGTCTGACCAGCGTCCGGCTCCGATGCGAAACGCAACGGCGAGCACCTGGGACGCGGCGATGACGAGAGCGGCTTTGCCCTCCGAGAGGCCGTGTTGGTCGTGGAGAAAAAGGACGCCGAAGCCGATCACGGCGGCTTGGGCGTAGAGGTAGAGGCCGCTGCCCAGCGACAACCTCCACAGCTTGCCGTCTGCGAGCGTTCGCACGATCGACTCTGACTCGATCCCGTCGAGCGCCTCGCGCCCCCGCAGCACCAGCGCACCCACGAGCGCTCCCGCCGCGCAGAGCCCGGCGAGAAAGAGAAACGCAGCCTTCGAGCCGCCAGCCGCTGCGAGCGCCGGAAGCGTGAGCGCGGCGACCAGCCCCCCTAACGGGATCGCCGTCTGCCGGATTCCGAGTGCCAGCCCGCGCTCGTCGGCGGCAAACCAGTGCATGACTGCGCGGCCGCTCGCCGAGTTGACGCTCGCACCGGCTGCTCCCGAGATCGCGAGGAACAGCAGAAGCTCCGATAACGAAGACGCGAAGGCCGCTCCCACGATCGACGCGGCGCAGACCAGGAGGCCGGCGGCCAACACCATCCGCTCGCCGAAGCGATCTGCCGCGAGTCCCCAGGGCAGGAGGGTCACCGCCGTCCCGATCCACCCCGCGGCGAGCAAGAAACCGATCTGCCCCAGCGAGAGCGAGTACTCCTCGCGCAGCGTCGGGACGAGCACAGGAAGCCCGATGCCAAGCGCAGCGGAGCTCGCCGTCGCAGCCGTGCCGGCCGCCAGGACCGCCCAGCGGTAACAATTCACCTCAGGAGTAGAGATCGCCGCCCAGGTACTTGAGGCCGGAGTCGACGAGCGGCGTCGCGATGCGCTTGTCGGACCCGAGCTCCCGCGCCAGCTGGAGCGCAACGGTGAGATCGGCTCCGGCCCGGCTCCGACCAGGCGCTCGACTGGACGACCGGCGTCGAGCCGATCGTCTCGAGCACGCCAGCGGCCACTTTTAGAGGCCGAACGGATTGATCGGGCGCAAGCCCGTAGAGACGACGACGCTCTTCGTCTCCAGATAGAGCTCGAGCGACTCGAGCCCGAGCTCGCGGCCGAAGCCGGACTGCTTGTAGCCGCCGAACGGGATCCCGGGGAAAGCCGTGTACGGCATGTTGATCCCGACCGTTCCCGACTTGATGCGCGCGGCGATCCTGTGACCGCGTGCCGGATCGCCGGTCCACACGGTCGCCATCAGCCCGTAACGCACGTCGTTCGCGATCCGGATCGCGTCCTTCTCGTCCTCGAACGCAGTGACGGCGACAACGGGGCCGAACACCTCTTCCTGGGCAATCTCGAGCTCATTCGAAGCCGCGACGACGGTGGGCGGATAGAACGCTCCCGCACCCTCGGGAACCGCGCCGCCCGCCACGACTTCCGCACCTTCACCGGTTCCGCGCTCGACGAATCCGTGCACGCGCTCACGATGACCGGTGGAGATCAGCGAGCCCATCTGTGTCTCCTTGTCGAGCGGGTCGCCGACACGGATCGCGCCCGCGAGCTCCGCCAGCTTGGAGACGACCTCGTCGTAGATCGGCTTCTCCACGAGCAGCCGTGACCGCGCCTCGCAGCTCTGGCCGGCCGAGTAGTAGATCGCCCACGCAGAGCTCGGGATCGCGCTCGCGAGGTCGGCGTCGGCGAAGATCAGATTCGGGCTCTTCCCACCGAGCTCGAGTGTGATCCGCTTCACCGGGTCGGAGGCCAATCGCATGATCTCGCCGCCGGTCTTGGTCGACCCGGTGAAGGCGATCTTGTCCACTCCGGGATGGCGCACCAGGTACGCGCCGGTCGTCGGCCCGTCACCGGGCACGACGTTGAGTGCGCCCGCCGGGAAGCCGACCTCGGCCGCGAGCTCGCCTAGGCGAATGGCGGTCAACGGCGTCTGGGGATCGGGCTTCAAAACGACGGAGCACCCCGCCGCGAGCGCCGGTGCGAGCTTCCACGTCGCCATCATCAGCGGGTAGTTCCAAGGCACGATCTGCCCGGCCACGCCGACCGGCTCCTTCAGTGAGTAGAAGAGAAGTGAGCCGCCGATCGGATTGGCGCGCCCGCCGATCGTCGCGATCGCGGAGGCGTAGTAGCGAAAGTTCTCGACCGCCTGGTGGAGCTCCGCCTTGACGGAAGAGATCGCCTTGCCCACGTTGCGCGACTCGAGCTCCGCGAGCTCGGCGCGGTTGGACGCGATCGCGTCGGCTAGCGCGTGCAAGAGGCGGGATCGCTCGGTTCCGGAAGTCTTTCCCCAGTCTCCGTCGAGCGCGCCGCGTGCGGCCTCTACCGCTCTGTCGACATCGGCCTCCCCCGCCATCGCCGCGCGGGCCAGCAGCGCGCCGGTCGCCGGCTCGGTGAGCTCGCGCACCTCGCCCGCCGCGGGCTCGGTCAGCTCCCCACCGATGAAGAGCCCGTACTCGCGATCGGTAGCGATTGCCATCGCGTGGACGATACCGCTACGCCGGGGTCTGCCTGAAGCCAGACCCCGTTCCTCGTCCTAACGCTCGAAGAGCGCCGCCACGCCTTGGCCGACGCCGACGCAGAGCGTGGCCAGTCCATAGCGGCCTTCCCGTCGCCCGAGCTCGTGCAGGAGCGAGACCACGAGCCGGGCGCCGCTCATCCCCAGCGGATGCCCCATGGCGATGGCGCCGCCGTTCACGTTCACTTTCTCGGGATCCAGCCCCAGCTCGCGGATGACGACGAGGCTCTGCGAGGCAAACGCCTCGTTCAGCTCGACGAGATCGAGCTGGCCGGGCTCGATCTCGAGGCGATCGAGGAGCTTGCGCACCGCCGGTACCGGACCGACGCCCATCACGCGTGGATCGACTCCCGCCACGGCGCTCCCGACGAAGGCGCCGAGAGGCGCGACTCCGAGCTCGTTCGCCTTCTTCTCGCTCGCGACCACGAGCGCAGCGGCACCGTCGTTCAGCCCGGCCGCATTTCCTGCGGTGATCGTCCCGCCCTTGCGAAAAGCGGACTTCAGCCCGGCCAGCGCGAGCGCGGTAGTTTCCGGGCGGGGGTGCTCGTCGACGCCGACATCTCCTACAGCCACGATCTCATCCTCGAAGCGGCCCGCCGCATGCGCCGCCGCCCAGCGCTCCTGTGACCGGAGCGCGAAGGCGTCCTGATCCTCACGCGAGACGCCCCAACGTTCGGCGACGTTCTCGCCCGTCTCGCCCATCGACTCGAGCGGAAACAGCTCCTCGTGACGGGGGTTGGGGAAGCGCCACCCGAGCGTGGTGTCCCAGACGGTTTGGTTACCACGCGGAAAAGCCTTCTCCGGCTTCGCCATCACGAGAGGGGCTCGGCTCATCGACTCGACTCCGCCCGCCACCACGATTTCCGCGTCACCCGCGATGATCGCGTGGGAAGCGGAGACGACAGCCGATAGACCCGACGCGCAGAGTCGGTTGACGGTGACCCCTGCGACGGAGTCCGGGAGGCCCGCGAGCAAGACGGCCATGCGTGCGACGTTGCGATTGTCCTCGCCCGCTTGGTTGGCGCACCCGAAGTACACGTCCTCGATCGCGGCGGGTTCAATGCCCGCCCGCTCGACGGCGGCTGCGATCGCGCGAGCAGCTAGATCGTCGGGCCGAATGTGCGCGAGCGCGCCGCCATAACGACCCACGGGCGTCCTGACGGCGGCGAGAACGACGGCCCTGCTCATGTGCGTGACGCTAGCGGATGAAATCGATCTTGACCGCTTCGGGGAAAGCCCCGAGCTCCTCACCTCGCCTCAGAAGCTCGGTCACCGCCTTGCGGCCTTCGTCCCCGTAGTCCTGGGTCAGCTCGTTCACGTACATGGCCACGAACCTGTCCGCGACGTGGGCGTCGATCCCGCGGCCGAACTGAAGCGCGTACTCGAGCGCCTCGGCGCGATTGTCGAGCCCGCATTGGATCGCCTCCCGCAGCACATGAGTGACGTCCGCGAGCACGCCCGGCCCGAGATCCCGGCGGGCGACGTTCACGCCGAGCGGCAGTGGCAACCCGGTCTCGAGAAGCCACCACTCGCCGAGGTCGAGCACCTTGACGAGGCCGTGATCCTCGAACGTGAGCTGACCCTCGTGGATCAGGAGACCCGCGTCTGCGCGTCCGGAAGCGACCTCTTCCGGTATCTCGTCGAACGGAAGCTCCCGGTGGCGAAAGTCGCCGAGAACGAGCCGAAGCGCGAGGAACGACGTCGTCATGATCCCAGGCACGACGATCTCGAGGTCCGCGAGCTCTTCGCGGGCGAGGGAGCTACACGCGACGACGATCGGCCCGTATCCCGAGCCGATGCTCGCCCCGTGCGGAAGCAGCGCGTAGTCCTCCTGCACGAACGGGTAGGCGGCCAGCGACAGCGCCGTCACCTCGAGCCGGGCGGCCCGCGCCCACTGGTTCAGGGTCTCGATGTCGGCGAGCACCTGCTCGAACTCGTGGCCCCGTGTCTCGATCCGCTCGCTTGCGAGCGCCCAGAACATGAACGCGTCGTCGGGATCGGGGCTGTGGCCGACGCGGATGCGCACGAAGCGCGGCACGCTAGCACTGCGGTCCCGGCTAGCGGTTGAAGAACCAGCGCTCGAGCAGCGGAAGGACTTCTTTGCGCGTGAACGGCCGCGCGTCCGCTTCGCGTCCGTCGCCTTCGAGCACCACGACGTCATCCTCGAGCGCCTCGTTCGCGCGCTCGAGCGCATCCCCGAGCTCGTAGCCCTCGAAGATCAGGTCTTCGGGGCGCGTCTCGTCGGACTCCCGCAGCTGCGGATTGACAGCTCGCGCTACCGCCCAGACGCCCTCAGCCCGGCGCTCGATCCAGAGCACGATCCGCTCCTCTCGGCCGGCGTCGTCCACGCCGATGAGTGCGCGCTCGGCATACCGACCCTCACGAGAGCTCCGCTTCATGTACCCGGGATACAATCGCGTCTCGTGGCGATCTTCAAGAATCTCTTCTCGTTTCTTTTCCAGCGCAGCTCCGCGGAGGAGCACGTCGCGCGCTACGTGATTCGCGAGCATGACCGCGGCCGCTCACTCGGCGAGATCCTCCAGGACAAATACGTGCAGAACCGGCTCACACCGGAGCAGCAGAGGCGCCTGCTCGATCGCCCGGAGATCGTCGGCGCGATCTCGGGCGAGAAGATCGAGGCAGCAAAGGCGTCTGTCACCGCGTCGTAGGGCCGGTGACGCCGGCGTCTATAGCGTTGTGCCGACGCCCTGTTCCCGTGCGCGCCGAAGCGCCTCGGTGCCCAAAGCGACGTCCCAAGCCGCGATCCCATTCGACTTGAAGACGACGACATCGTCGTCGGACTGACGGCCGGCGACCTCGCCCGAGACGACCTCGTGCAACTCGTGCACCTCTAGCCAGTCGAGCACGCCCGCCTGGACCGGCTCGATCAGGTCTCCGGATTCGAGGCGCGCCGTCTCGAGCGAGTCGCAGCACACGAACGATGCGCGCTCGAGAACGGCGTTGTCGAGCTCGCGCCTGCTGGCGACGTTCGCGCCCGCCGCGATCACGAGCGCGCCCGGGGCTAGCCACTCACCACGTAGGACCGGGTCGGGCGAGTTGGTCATGGTGACGACGATGTCCTGCGCGCCCGGGTCGCGATGACTCTCGCCTGCCTCGGCGTCGAGCCGCTCACAGAAGGAGTCCAGCCGCTCGAGCGTTCGGCAGTACGCGACGGTGCGTTCGATGGACGGCAGCGCCGCGCGGATGCACGCCACCTGGGTCTCGGCCTGATGGCCACAGCCGAGCACGCCGAGCGTCCTGGCGCCCTTACGCGCTAGGTACCGTGCGGCGACCCCGCTAGCCGCGCCTGTGCGGAGCCGGCCGAGCTGGTCGGCTTCGATCACGGCAGCAAGCTCGGACTTCTCGGCGTCGAATAGACATACGACGAAGGTCGCACCGGCCGGGGACGCCGTGTACAGCTTGCCGCCGGCAACCCCGAGCTCGCGATCCGACGCCGCCATGTCGGCGAGCGAGCCTTCCTCGAGACGCAAGCGGCGGCGCGGCGCGTTCTCGACGGCACCGCGCGCCATGCGCTGGAAGCACTCCTCGATCACCTCCACCGCATCGGCCGGCTCGAGCAGTGCGGACACATCCGATTCGGTCAAATAGAGCGGCACGAACCCGAAGTCTAGGAAGGCGCTTACTGTCGCCGTAGACTCGTCCTGCTCTGGACACCGAGAACTACCTCGATCTGCGGCTCAGCGCGTTCCTGGACCGGCTCTCCGCCGGAGCGGAAGCGCCTGGCGGAGGCTCGGCCGCGGCGCTTACGGTCGCGTTCGCGGCGGGGCTCGTGGCCATGGTCGCGCGCTGCTCGAAGGAGTGGGAGGAGGCGGGCGGGATTGCGGCGCAGGCGCTTGCGCTGCAAGCTCGCGCCGCGCCGCTCGCGCACGCCGACGCCGAGGCGTGGGAGGACGCCCTGAGCGCGCTCCGTCGTGCGGGAGCGGGAGGCAGCGACGATGGGCCCCGCCGGAACCACGTGCTCGAGCGGAAGCTCGAACGCGCCGCTGTCGTCCCGCTCGAGATCGCAGCCCTTGGCGCAGACACGGCGGCACTCGCCGTCATCGCAGCAGAACGGTGCGATGGCGCATACCGAGCAGATGCCGCTGCCGCAGCAGCACTCGCGGCAGGCGGCGCGCGAGCCGCGGCGCACCTGGTCGAGGTCAACCTCGGCGTCCGCGAAGGGGACGAGCGGCTGGCGCAGGCACGGGGGAGTGAGCAGGCCGCAGCCGAGGCCGCGGAGCGGCTGCTCAGCGCAATCCGGTGAGTACGTGTCGATGAGCTCGCTCGACACGCTCAGAGCTCCTAACACGATGAGCGACGGGCGATCATCGTGTTAGAAGCTCTCACCGATGCCGAGTTGGTGCAGCGCTGCCGCGCCGGGGATAGCGAGGCCTGGAACACGCTCGTCGAGCGGTTCAGTCGCTACGTCTACGCCATCTGCGTCAAAGGGTTTCGTCTTAGGGAAGAGGACGCCGAGGACGTCTTCCAGGACGTGTTCACGCGTGTCTACACCCATCTCGACAAGCTGCGCGACGACGCGGCCGTGCGGCCCTGGATCGCCCAGCTGACGCGGCGGCTCTGCCTCGACTCGATTGCGCGGAGCAGCAAGGAGCAGCCGGCGCCCGAGCAGGATTTCGAGGAAAGCAGCGACGACTTTGCCGAGATCGAGGACGCGTTCGCGGTACGCGAGGCGGTGACGACGCTCGGGGAAGCCTGCCAGGAGATCCTCGATCGTTTCTTCGCTCAGGATCAGAGCTACCGGACGATCTCCGCCGAGCTCGACCTCCCTGCGGGGACGATCGCCAGCCGAATCGCCCGCTGTCTCCGAAAGTTGCGTGAAGAGCTCGAGGGAAGAAGTGAGCCCTCTCGGGAGTCTAGGGAGTAGATGAGCAGGATCTACGACGAAGAATGGCTTGGCCAGCGCCTGCGCATCCTTCGCCCTGCGCCGCAGGGATGGGTGCGCGCCGCGCAGGAGCTGCCGTCAGCCCGCCGCTCGCTCGACGAGATCGTCGCGCGCGCCGAGGCCGATCTCGAGTTCCGGACAGCCCTCATCGCCGATCTCGAAGCAGCGCTCCAGGGGGAGGGCTACGAGCCGAAGCCCCAGATCGTCGGCGAGTTGCGAAGGCGCTTCTCGTAGAGAATCACTTTACGACGATCACCATCTAGAGTCCGCTCCGGTGGACGGCGTGACCGCGCACGAGGAGGAGGCCAGGAGGCCGTTACAGGCCTGGAGCCTCCCGAAGGACGATGTCGGGGCGATCGCGCTTCCCTCCCAGTGGCCCGAGCGAGTCACCCGGGAGTGGGCGTGGGGCGACGCGACGGGCGAAGGGGTGCGCGTCTGCATTCTCGACTCGGGAGTCGACGCCGCGCATCCCCTCGTGGGCGAGCTCGAAAGCGCGGTCACCGTCTCGCTCGACGAGGACGAGAACGTCGTCGTGGCGGAGGACGTCGAGGGCGACCTGGCGGGGCACGGGACCGCGTGTGCGGGCATCGTGCGCGCACTCGCTCCCGAGTGCAGCATCGCGAGCATCCGCGTTCTAGGCAAGGGGTTCACCGGAAGTGGGCTTATTCTCCTCGCAGGGCTTCGCTATGCCGTCGAGCAGGGGTTCCACGTCATCAACATGAGCCTGTCCACGACGAAGAAGCCATTCGCGGCGGCGCTTCACGACCTCGCCGACAGCGCGTATTTCCAACGAAGCGTGCTCGTCGCCTCGGCACACAACATGCCTGTCGAGAGCTATCCCTGGAGATTCTCGTCGGTGCTCTCGGTGGGAAGCCATGAGGAGGAAGATCCGTTCACCTTCTTCTACAACCCGAGCCCACCCGTGGAGTTCTTCGGACGCGGGGTACGGGTGAGGGCCGCGTGGATCGGAGGAAAGTCGGTCACGGCATCCGGGAACAGCTTCGCGACGCCGCACCTAGCAGCGATCTGCGCGCTCATCCTCTCGAAGCATCCGGAGCTGACGCCGTTTCAGGTCAAGAACGTGCTCTATCTCACCGCATCGAACGTAGGAGGTGGCGAGTGACGGAGGAAAACGATCTCCGTGCGGCAATCGCAGCGGGGGTCATCGGCTCGGGTGACGCGTATCGCGAGCTTCTCGGCGCAATCGTGGAAGTGGCGCGCTCGATCTTTGGAGCGAAGGCGTCCTCGATCCTTCTTTTCGACGACGACACGGAAGAGCTCGTATTCGAAGCGGTGGTCGGCGAGGGTGAAGGAGAGCTTCTCGGCGTGCGCTTTCCAGCGGGCCACGGCATCGCCGGCTGGGTGCTCGCCACACGAACGCCTCTGATCATCGAGGATGTCCGCGAGGACCCGCGCTTCGCTCAGGACGTCGCCGAGGACACGGGCTATGTGCCGAGCGGCCTGATGGCGGCGCCGCTCCTGCACGAGGAGCGCGCACTCGGCGTTCTCGAGGTGCTGGACCGCCCCGAGCAGTCCACCTTCAGCCTCGCCGAAATGGATCTTC
>JACDCN010000273.1 GCA_013817555.1 Actinomycetota bacterium | reverse complement strand
AGCTCGACGAGCGCGTGCTCGAAGGTCTCCAGGCCGCCCTTCGCGCGGGCGACTGGCAAGTCACCGTGGCCGTACACGACGGAGCGACGATCACCGCGATCTGGCCCGGCCTGCAGGACCGGGCCTACGGCATCGCCTTCGACGTCGGCTCGACGACGGTCGCCGGGCACCTCTGCGACCTGACGAGCGGCGAGGTGCTCGCCTCCGTCGGCGAGATGAATCCTCAGATTCGCTTCGGGGAGGACCTGATGAGCCGCGTCTCGTACGTGATGCTGAACCCGGAGGCGCGGAAGGAGCTGACCCGCGTCGTCCGCGGCTGTCTCTCCAAGCTCACCGCCGAGCTTGCGACGAAGGCCGGTATCGACCGGAACGAGGTGCTCGAAGTGACGGTCGTCGGCAATCCGATCATGCATCACCTCCTGCTCGGGCTCGACCCGACCGAGCTCGGAGGCGCGCCCTTCGCGCTCGCGGTCGACGACGCGCTCCGCCTGCCCGCCTCCCACCTCGGGCTTCCGATCCATCCAGGGGCGCGCGTCTACGTCCTCCCCTGCATCGCAGGCCACGTTGGGGCGGACACCGCCGGGATGATCCTCTCCGAGGCTCCGTACCTCGGCGACGAGGTGAACCTGCTCGTCGACGTGGGCACCAACGCGGAGATCGTGCTCGGCAACAAGGAGCGGTTGCTCGCAGCCTCGAGTCCGACGGGCCCCGCCTTCGAGGGCGCCCAGATCACGTTCGGCCAGCGGGCGGCGCCGGGCGCCATCGAGCGGGTGCGGATCGACCCCGAGACGCTCGAGCCGCGGGTCCGCGTTATCGGCTGCGAGGCGTGGTCGGACGAGCCGGGTTTCGCGGGGGTACGAGTGACCGGAATCTGCGGCTCGGGGATCATCGAGGCGATCGCGGAGCTTCATCTGGCCGGCATCGTGACCACGGACGGAACGATCGACGGTGCTCTTGCCACGCGCACGTCACGACTCGTCCCGGACGGCCGCACCTTCTCGTACGTGCTGCACGAGGACGAAACCCAGCTCCTCGTCACCCAGGACGACGTGCGCCAGATCCAGCTCGCGAAGGGCGCCCTGTACGCGGGGTGCCGGCTGCTGATGGATCACTACGGCCTCGAGCGCGTCGACCGGATCCGCCTCGCCGGCGCTTTCGGAAGCCAGATCGACCCCGTGCACGCGCTCGTCCTCGGGCTGATTCCGGACTGCGATCCCGAGCGCGTCACCGCCGCGGGGAACGCCGCGGGCACAGGCGCCCGCATCGCGCTCTTGAACGCAGCGGCTCGGCGCGAGATCGAGGACGTGGTCCGCCGTGTGGAGAAGGTCGAGACCGCGGTAGAGCCGCGCTTCCAGGAGCACTTCGTGTCCGCGATGGCGATCCCACACGACATCGATCCCTACGAGCGGCTTGGCGCCGTCGTTCCCCTCCCACGCCGGCGGAAGATCTCGCCGGCGGGCAAGGAAGGCCGGACGAGACGGCGAGCGGCATCGGCGAATAGAGGAAGGAGAAGCGAATGAGCACCCACACCGGCCGACGCGGAGGAGGGCGTGCCGCCCGGCAGGCGGCGCGCTTGCACGCCGTCGTCGACAAGGTTCCCTTCATCACGCGCACGATGACGCCGGTCGAGGTCCTGTCCGAGGAGGGCCTCGAGTTGATCGAGTCGAATGCGGAGACGATCCTCGAGCAGGTCGGGATCGACTTCCGAGACGCGCCGGACGCGCGCGACCTGCTCCGCGAGGCAGGAGCAGAGGTCGAAGACGAGCGCGTTCGCTTTCCGCGCGGCCTCGCCCGGCAGCTCGTGCAGGCCACGGCGCCAAAGACTTTCACCCAAGTGGCGCGGAACCCCGCGAACTCGGTCGAGATCGGCGGCATGAACACCGTCTTCGCCCCCGCGTACGGGTCGCCGTTCGTCCGCGATCTCGAGGGCGGCCGCCGCTACGGGACGATCGAGGACTTCCGGAACTTCGTGAAGCTCGCCTACGCGTCACCGTATCTCCACCATTCGGGTGGAACCGTGTGCGAGCCGGTTGACCTACCGGTCAACAAGCGGCACCTGGACATGGTGTACGCGCACCTGCGCTACTCGGACAAACCCTTCATGGGCTCGGTCACGCACCCGGAGCGGGCGCGGGACACGGTCGAGCTCGCGCGCATCGTCTTCGGCGCGGACTTCCTCGAGGAGAACACGGTGATCCTGAGCCTCTGCAACGCGAACTCGCCGCTCGTCTGGGACGCGACGATGCTCGGCGCGGCGAAGGCCTACGCGGAGGCGAAGCAGGCGGTGCTGCTGACGCCATTCATCCTCGCGGGCGCGATGAGCCCGGTGACCATCGCAGGCGCTGCCACGCAGACGCTCGCGGAAGCGCTCGCAGGGATGGCCTACGTCCAGCTCGTGCGACCCGGCACGCCCGTCGTGCTCGGATCGTTCGCATCGTCGCTGTCGATGCAGTCGGGGGCACCGACATTCGGGACGCCGGAGCCGGCGCTCGTCCTCTACGTGATGGCAGCGCTTGCCCGGCGGCTCGGCGTTCCATTCCGCTCGGGCGGCGCCTTCACGGCGTCGAAGATCCCCGACGCACAGGCCGCGTACGAGTCGACGAACACGATGCAGCCGACGTTCCTCGGCGGCGTCAACTTCGTGCTCCATGCGGCGGGCTGGCTCGAGGGCGGGCTCACCATGGGCTACGAGAAGTTCGTCCTCGACGCCGATCAGTGCGGGATGTGGCACGAGTTCGCGAAGGGCGTCGACCTGAGCGAGAACGGCCAGGCGCTGGATGCTTTGCTGACGAACGGGCCGGGACAGCACTACCTCGGCCACGCGCACACGCTCGCGAACTTCGAGACGGCGTTCTACCGCTCACCGGTCTCCGACAACTCGAGCTTCGAACAGTGGGAGGAAGAGGGTGCGACCGAGGCGGCGCAGCGCGCCACGCCGATCTGGAAGCGGATGCTCGAGGAGTACGAGCCACCTCCGATCGACGGCGCCGTCGACGAGGAGTTGCGTGAGTGGATCGATCGCAAGAAGGCCTCGTTCCCGGACTCGGACTACTGATGGCCGCCTTCGATCAGGTTCTCGCCGAGCTCCTCAGGCACCCGCGCTACGAGGTGATACCGCTCGCCGGAGTCGAGGAGAAGGTCCTCGAGCACGTGCCGACCGAGGTGAAGGTGACCGTCACGACTTCGCCGAGAAAGGGGCTCGAGCCAACGCTCGAGCTGGTCGAGAAGGTGGCCGCACACGGCTACGCCGTCGTTCCGCACCTGGCAGCGCGGCACGTCAGGGACACGGGCCACCTCGCCGAGCTCGTCGAGCGCCTTCGGGCAACCGGGGCCGACGACGTGCTCGTGCTGGCGGGCGATGCCGAGGAGCCCGCGGGCGAATTCGACGGATCCCTCCCGCTCCTGCGAGCGCTGGCGG
>JACDCN010000272.1 GCA_013817555.1 Actinomycetota bacterium | reverse complement strand
TCGGCCGCTGCGGTTCGCGGCGACGATCGCCGCCTGGTTCGCAGGCGGTGGCGGCACCTCGACCAGCAGCGCGTCCACGAACGCGTCGACGTCGGCGTACTGGAGCGCGCGGTTGTGGAGACGCTCGAAGCCGATCGTCGAGAACGGATGCCCAGAAAGCCCGCGCCCGCAGACCGAGCCGCCGAAGTGGCTCGGGTAGACGACGACTCCGTCGTGGAGCTCGAGCAGCTTCTGCAACGAGCCATGGAGCTCGCGCGCGAGAAGTTCCAGGTCTCCCTTGGCATGGAGGTCGGGCCGCCCGACGTCTCCTACGAGCAGCGAGTCGCCGGTGAAGACGAGCCAAGGCTCGGTGGTGCCGCGCCGTTTGTCGGCGACGACGTACGCGAGATGCGCCGGCGCATGGCCGGGCGTCGTGATCGCTTTCACAAGCGTGTTCCCGAGCTCCACTTCCGCCCCGTCGGCCAGGGCGGCGTGCTCGAACTCGACTCCTGCCCCGTGCGGGAGATACGCGGTTGCCCCCGCGCGTTCGACGAGCAGGGGTAACCCGGAGAGGTGGTCGGCCTGGACATGGGTCTCGAGAACGGCGACGATTGGCGAGCCGATCGCGGCCGCCGCCTCGATATAGCGATCGACGAGATCGGCGTGCGGGTCGACGACCGCGAGCTTGTGCTGTGACGTGCAGCCGAACAGATAGCTCGCGCAGGAAGTGTCCTCGACGAGGAAGGGCCGCAAGATCATGGCGAAAGATGTCCTGCACGCCGTTTGGCCGTGACGATGAGAGACGTCGCTACTGCCTCGAGGCGATCGGACGAGATCAGCGTGCGCATGAGCTCGATGATCTCATCCGTGAAAAGGGGATAGAGCGCCAGGTCGTCGACCGAAACCTGCTCGCGGAGATGCACCTTGATGTCCCCGAATCCCGCCTTCTCGAGCTTCTCGACGAAGTCACGCTCCGTCAGGGCGCCGGCCACTCAGCCGGCCCAGGTCGCCGGGTGCGTGAGGATCTCGGGTGGGAGCTCCTCGTCGCCGACAGTCAGGTCAGCCACCGAGAGCTTCCCTCCTGGACGGAGCACCCGCGCGCACTCTGCGAGCACGCGGCGCTTGCGAGGCGACAGGTTGATGACGCCGTTCGAGATCACGTGATCGATACTCGCCTCCGGAAGCGGAATCGCCTCCATCTCGGCCTCGAGAGTCTGGACGTTGTCGAGCCCCACCTCGTCGGCCGCAGCAGCCGTCCGCTCGAGCATCTCGGGCAGGAAGTCGAGCGCGATGACACGGCCACCAGGACCTGTGCGCTGCGCCGCGAGTATCGAGTCGATGCCGCCGCCGCAGCCGAGATCGAGGATCGTCTCTCCCCGCTCGATGTCCGCGAAGGCCAGGTGGTTCCCAACATCGAGGGCTCTCTCGATCGCGGAGCGCGGGACGCCGGCGAGCTCTTCGGGCGAGTAGAGCTTGTACGCGACGGCTTCGGTCGAGGAGTCGATCGCCCCGTACGCTTCGCGGACGATGTCCTTGACGTCGTCCGAGTGCATGAGGTCGCGTGTCACACCGTCCCCAGTCCGTCGAGCGTCGTGATCAGCCGAGCGCGGACTTCGTCGGGAATCTCCTCGCTGGCTTCCCGGGCGAGGAACACACGCAGCTCATCCGCGAACTCCACCTCGCCGCAGCAACGCCGGCAGAAGCTCAGGTGCTCTTCGATCGCGGCGCGGTCTTGCTCGATCAGCGCGCCGTCGAGGTACTCCCACAGCTGCTCGACCGCCTCGGCGCAGCTGATCATCGGACACTCTCCCTGAGCAGCCCGGCCTGCTCCGCGTACTCCCACAGCTCTCTCTCGAAGAGCTTGCGACCCCGGTGCAACCGTGCGAGCACTGTTCCCAACGGCGTCTCGAGCATGCGGGCGACCTCTTTCGTGGCGAAGCCGTCGACGTAGACGAGCACAAGGGGAATCCGGTAGAGGTCGGGCAGACGGGCGAGCACGGCCCTCACGTCCTCCGAGCCGAACTGCTCGAGGAAGTCGAGGTGGAGCGAGTCGGAATAGGGAAACGGATCCTCGTCGGCGATCTTCCGGAAGAGAGAGAACTCTTCCATGGCGTCGATGCTGACCTGCTGCGGCGCTCGCGCTCGCGCGCGCCCGCGGTCTCGGCAGACATTGACGAGGATGCTCGTGATCCACGCTGGGGCGGCCGCAGAGTGCTCCAAGTGGTCGAATCCTCTGTACGCCTTGAGCAGGGTGTCCTGGACCGCGTCCTCGGCCTCGTCACCGACGAGCCTCCTGGCAATCGCGAAGAGACGCGGAAGCTGCTCTTCGGCGAGGACACGGAATCGCTCTCTTGCGAGTCGCTTCGGCTCGGGTGGCATGGCATCGGCTTACTCTAAAGACGTTCTCCCGGACGTCCTTATTGCACGTTTTGGCCGATGCAATAACAAACTTCGTCGAGCGTCTTTAGTGCAACGGAGTCTCCTACGAAAGGGTCTCAGATGACCAGTCTCACAGCAGACGCAACCCGCGAGGAGTCGATGGCGCTGAAGACGGGTGTGTGGCTGATGTCGCTCGGCGCTGTCGCCTTCATCGGCTATGCGGCGATCTTCCTCGCTCGCAACTTCACCGACAGCTTCCTCGAGCTCGGGATCGGCGCCGAGCAGGTGAGCGTCGGCAAGACCGAGATCGAAGCCTTCAGCCCCTCGCTCTACGACTACATCAGTCACTTGCACATCGCAGTCTCCGGCTTCATCGCCGCGACGGGTCTCGCGGTTGCCGCGCTTTCGTGGTTCGGCGTCCGTCGCGGATACATGTGGGCGTGGGACGCGGCCGTTGCGGCTCCCGTGCTCGGGCTGGCCGTTGCGTTGCCTGCCCACTACCCGTACGGGTTCGACACCGTCGGGCACCTCGGCCTCATCTACCTCGCGACCGCGATCTTCGTCGTGGGGGCAGTGTTGGCGTTCAAGGCCTTGCTCGAAACGAGGAGCTGACATGGCGACCGAAGGCGAAGTCGACGTCCAGCTCCTGAAGAGCGAGATCAAGAAGACCTACGCCTCCGTCTCCCAGGAGCCGGACAAGGACTTCATGTTCCCCACGGGACGAGCCTGGGCCGAGGACCTCGACTACCCGGATGAGCTCTCCCGCGTGCCCGACTCAGCCGTCGAGTCGTACGCCGGCGTTGCCAACCCTTTCTCGCTCGGGCGGCTCGCGCCTGGCGAGCGTGTCCTCGACGTGGGGTCGGGCGCCGGCACGGACTCGCTCGTCGCAGCGCAGATGGTCGGCCCCGAGGGGCATGTCACCGGAATCGACATGACTCCCGAGATGCTGGCGAAGGCGCGTGCGGCGGCAACCGAGATGGGCGCTTCCAACGTCGAGTTCGTCGAGGGAGAGGGTGAGCGGCTGCCGTTCCCGTCCGAAAGCTTCGACGTCGTGATCTCGAACGGCGTGATCGACCTGATC
>JACDCN010000046.1 GCA_013817555.1 Actinomycetota bacterium | reverse complement strand
CGATGCCGTTCGTTGCAGGCTTCTTGCGCTTGCGGCCTCCTCGCGTTCCCCGGCGCGAGCGCTTGCGTTTCGGTTGGCCGTCGGGGGTGGCATCGCCATCTGCACTCGGGTCGACCTCGGCCTGGAGCTCGGCTTCGGGCTCCGGCTCGGATTCGGGCTCCGCAGCAGGCTCGGGCACAGGAACGTGAATCCTCGGAGTCGACTTTCGCGCGACAGCCTCCTGCTCTACCACTTCGCTCTCCGCGGTCACCGCAGTGGCTGGGGCCGGCTTCTTGCGCCCGCGGCCACCACGAGTGCCGCGGCGCGTTCTCTTCTTCTTCGGCTGCTCCTCGCCGTCGCCGGGGTCGTCGCTCACGGCGACGACCTCCTCCGGCTCGTCGGCTTCGTCGTCCTCGACCTCCGCCTCGAACCCGATGTCCGCCTCTGCCTCGGGCGCTGTGGCGGTGACAACGTCCTTTGCGGTCTCCTTCCTCCGGCTGGGCGCGCGCGTCGGCTTCTCTGCTTCTGCCTCGAACGTGATCGGCGTCGCGAGCTCGGCTGCGTCGGCAAGCGACGCGTAGGCCACGCCGTCGAGAACGCGTCCGACCGTTACGGAGACCTTCTTGCCGACGAGCTTGGCGGCTCCAGAGACCACGATTTCCGCGCCGTCCACCTTGCCCACACCGGCGCTGGCATCGTAGAGCCCCACCTCGACGAGCTTAAGCTCGAGCGAAGCCCCTTCTGCGACCGGAGCCGTGGGCTGGAGCGCCTCGAGCTTGCCCTGGTCGAGTACCTCGAAGTGATCGAGGTGAACGTGCCCGTTCTCGGATGCTGCGGGAACCAGGAAGAACCGGCGTCGCGAGAGAGCCTCGACGTCCTGGAGTCGGCGTCCGCCCGGCCCAGCGAGCAGGGCGAGGACGCGGGGGTGGACGCCGATGCGGAACGCCTGCACCCGCGAGCCCTTCGCGACTTCCCTGAGCTTTCGCTCGATCTCGAGCGCATGAGTCGCTTCCGATACGACGAATCCGTCGCCCGCACACACGGCACACTTGGTCGTAAGGATCTCCCGTGGGCCGTCGGTGACATTCTGGCGCGTCATCTCCACGAGCCCGAGCGGCGAGATCTCGACCACAAATGTCTTCGTCCGGTCGCGCTCGAGCTCGGTGCGAAGCGCGTCCTCGACGGTCGAGCGGTTCTTTGGGTTCGCCATGTCGATGAAGTCGATGACGATGATCCCGCCGATGTCGCGAAGCCTGAGCTGGCGTACTACTTCCTTCACGGCCTCGAGGTTGTTCTTCACGATCGTGTCCTCCAGCCGTCCCCCCGAGGACTTGCCGCGCGAGCCTACGAATCGGCCGGTGTTGACATCGATGACGGTGAACGCCTCCGCGTAGTCGAAGACGAGGTATCCGCCGGAGGGGAGGTCCACCCGCCGAGCGAGTGTGGAGCGGATCTCCTGCTCGACGCCTGAGGCCTCGAAGAGCGGCGTCTTGTCGCGATAGCGATGGACGCGCTCGATCATGTGCGGCGAGGTCTTCTTCAGGTAGCTGACGATTCGTCGATGCGTGCGATCGTCGTCGATTTGCGCGCCCACGAAGTCGCCGGCGAAGAGATCGCGGACGATGCGGAGCGGCAGCTCGGCCTCCTCGTAGACGAGCTCGGGGGCCGTGGATTGCTCCGCCTTGGCCTGAATCGTCTTCCAGAGGCGCTGGAGGAAGACGAGGTCGCGCTCGATGTCCTCTGCGGAAGCGCCTTCCGCCGCGGTGCGCACGATGATGCCGCCGCCTTTCGCGTCGAGCTCCCTCACGATCTCCTTGAGCCGGGTGCGCTCCTGGTCGTCGAGCCTGCGGGAGACCCCCATGCCCTCGCCGTTCGGGACATAGACGAGAAAGCGTCCGGGCAACGAGAGCTCGGTCGTCAGGCGGGCGCCCTTCGACTTCATGGGGTCCTTTACCGCCTGCACCAGAACGGTCTGGCCACGCTTGATCAGGTCCTGGATCTTCCGGGCGCCTTTGCGACCCTCGAGCTCGGGGCCGACGATCTCGTCGACGTAGAGGAAGCCGTTCTTCTCGAGGCCGATCTCGACGAACGCGGCCTCCATCCCTGGAAGGACGTTGTCGACGACTCCCAGGTAGATGTTCCCGGCGATCGAACGCCTCTCGGGGCGCTCGAGGTAGACCTCAGCGACCCGGTCGTCCTCGAGGACGGCCACGCGCTGCTCTCCGACGTCGACCGAGATCAGGAGCTCGCGCTTCGCGGCGGGCAGCGGCGCGCGCCTAGTCGGTGTCCGGCGCCGAGTCGCGCGCTGCGATTTGCGCTCGGCGGGCGCCCGCCCAGGCTTGCGCTCTGACGGCTTCCGCTCCCCCTTGTCGCGCGTAGGCTCCTCGGAAGGCTGCGTGGACATCGAAGCGTCCGAAGCAGCCTCGACGTTTGTGCCTAGCTTCTTCCGTCCACGCCCTCCGCGGCTTCCGCGACGGCGCTTCTTCTTCGCGGTCTCCGGGACCTCAGCGGCCTCCGGGACCTGCTCCGCCTCTAGTGCCTCAGGCGGTGTTTCTTCCTCTACGGCCGGTGCTTCCTGCGCCGTAGCCTCGTCCTCGTTCTTTCCAAAGCGAAACCAACGTAATGGCAAGGTGTGAATCTCCTCGTGTGATCGCGCGCGATCGGACAAACGCCGACGGCGTTCCCGGGGTCGCGCTGCGGATGTGTTGTAAAGCCATGGTCATGGGACCTGGTGCCGAGTGTACCTGCCGGCCCCTTTAGGCCGCCGCGGGGCGGAGGCGCGACCGGCGGGCCCGCACGGCGCGCAGGCGCTGCGAGAGCCGCGCCCACGCCCACGGTTCGACCTCTCCATACCGCTTCTCGGTCTGGCCCCGGGTCGACTCGAGGTACTCGAACCACGCGTCCGCTTCTTCGAGCTGAAGGAGCTCCTCGGCCAACTCGGTATCGAGCATCGTCCCTCCCATGGTTCGGTCGGGGCGCATGCTAGGTCCCGGACCGGACGGAGCGGGCACGGCGTTCGGCGGAAGCTCTACTCGCGAGCTTGGAGCCTGCGCATGAGCTCGGCGAGTGCCCACGTCCCTCCAGCGGCAACCGCTGCGTTGACCAGCGGCGCAGGAAGCGACCGTGCAGCCACCCGCGCGGCTGCACGCAGGACAAAGCTCGCCGCGAGGGTTGCTCCTGCAACGGCCGCCGGAGGGAGCTCTTTCTGCCCTTCCGACCCTTCAGCCGCTCGCAACGACGAGACCATCCGGAGTTGCGCAAGCGTGATCAACGGGCGGGCAGGAGCGCTCCTCCTGGTTCCGACCGCACCGAGCAAGGCGGCGCGAGCAATCGCGGTGGCGATGACGCTCGACTCGACTGGGTCATCCAGGAGAGGCACTCGCGCAGCCAGAGCCTCCGGATGCCCGACCGCGCGGGCGATCGTCCGGGCGATGTCCCGGACGGGGAAGCCCTCTCCCGCACGGCATTCGACGACGAAGGGCGAGAGAACGAACAACGAGCGCCAGTTGGCCTGCGGCCAGAGCTGGACGAAGACGACTGGAGTCCCGACGGCGTCCGCAGCGCGGACGAGCGCGTCGTCCGCATCGCTGGGGTCGCCGGCAATCACTCGGACGACCACCTCGGCGCCCGCGATGCTCGGGGGCTCCCTCACGACGACAGCGCCTGGCTCGGCGCCCGCACCAAGCTCGCGTACGAGTTGCTCCGCGAGCGTGCCACTCACGACGACGGAGCCGACCGGGTCCTGAGCTCTCTTGTCCTGCACCGTTCGCAGCGCCTCGCGGGCCTCGAGCACCGCGGCAGTCAGCCCACCGCTCTTCACGGAAACGATCTCCTGGCGGGGGCGCCACGGACGTGGATGCCTTGGAGGACGCCGATCATGAGGAGGTTCGCCACCATCGAGCTTCCACCGACCGTGACGAACGGGAGCGGGATGCCGGTCACCGGCGCGACGCCCATCGTCATGCCGACGTTGACGAAGACCTGGAACACAAGGGCAAAGACGAGGCCTCCTGCCACGACGGCGCCGTAAAGATCACCTGCGACCGTGATGACTCTGAGTCCGCGCCAGATGACGAGGAGATAGAGCAGGAGCAAGATCGATGAGCCTACGAATCCGCGCTGCTCGGCCAGCGACGCGAAGGCGAAGTCGGTTGCGTGCTCGGGCAGGAAGTCCCGGCGTGTCTGGCTCGCCTCCGTGGGCCCTCGACCGGTGAGCCCCCCGGCGCCGACCGCCGTGATCGACTGATTCACATTCCAGGTGAGCCCGCTCGGATCCCGGTCGCGGTCGACGAGCCCGGTCAATCGATCGGTCTGATACGGCTTCAGTACCTCCACCCCGGCGGCAGGCAGGAACCAGAGCACGGAGAGGATCACGAGAACGGCGACGACGATCAGCGTGAGCAGTTGTCGCCAGCGGACACCGACGAAGAAGAGGAGCGAGAACAGCGCGGCCGCGTAGACGAGCGCGGTTCCTAGGTCCGGCTGGAGGAACACGAGCAAGATTGGAGCGGCTCCGAGCCCGACCGCATAGAGCAGCGTCCGCCAGCGCGTCACCCGGCCGGCCCGCTCGACGAGGAACCCCGCCAGCGCGAGGACGAAGAGGACCTTCCCGAGCTCGGAAGGCTGGAACTGGATAAAGCCGAGGTCGATCCAGCGCTTGGAGCCGCGGATCGTCTCGGCGACGAGGAAGACGAGGAACATCAAGGCGAGCGCTGTGCCGTACAGGGCGCGCCAATGGCGCCGGGCGAGGTCGATCGGAACGAGGGTCGCGGCGATCAGCGCGACGAGCCCGATTCCGGCGGCGATAGCCTGGCGTACGAGGTAGTAGTCCGGCTCACCCGGAATGTCGAAGCGGGTGATCCCGGCCACGACCCACAGGCCGTATGCGACGAGCGCGACTGCGGTGGCGAGGAGGAGCCAGTCGAGCCTGCGCACCAATGCCAGCGGGTGCGATTCGGCACGCGGTCCCCTGGCCCTGATCCCGGGACGTGCAGCAGCTTCGATCATCAATCTGTGGCCCTGAGGACGGTGGAAGGCGCTTTCTCGCCGAAGAAGCGCTCGAAGACGCGAAGTGCTGCCGGCGCCGCGGCGGTCGACCCGTGTCCGCCGTTCTCGATCATCGCGCAGACGACGATCTTGGCGTCCTCAGAAGGTCCCCATCCGCACCACCACGACTGATCCTCGAGGTGATCGCTCGGATACCCAGGAAGCGGCACGACCTTCTCCGCCGTCCCCGTCTTGCCCGAGATCGGGACGGCGTAGTTGGCGAAGACGCCCGAGGACGTTCCGCTGGCCGAATGCGTCGCCAGATAGAGCCCGTCCCGGACGGCGCTGAGCGCACCCGAATCGACGCCGGAGTCCCGGCGAGGCGGCGACGCGAAGCGGCGAAGGACGACGCGCGGAGAGCCCTTCGCGCCAGGCTGCTCGACTCCCGAGACCACGTAGGGCGTAACGACGTCGCCGCCATTGGCGAGCATCGCGTAGAACGAGGCCATCTGGAGCGGAGTCACGAGAAGGTCCTTCTGGCCGATCGAGAGCTGGATCGAGTCGCCGGGATTCCAGGCGCGATCCCAGTCGCTCTCGAATGTCTTCCAGCGCCAGTCCGGAGTCGGAAGCAGTCCCTCCTCCTCTCCGCCGATGTCGAGCCCGGTCGCGGCTCCGAAACCGAAGCGTCGCGCCCATTGCTGCATGCGCGTTCGGCCCTCTTTCCCACGCTGGTAGAAGCGGTCTCCGATTTCGTAGAAGTAGGTGTCGCAAGATTCTGCGAGCGCCTCGTCGAGCCTCATCGGCCGGTCGACGTACGGGTTCCAGTTCTGGAACCGTTGTCGGTCGAGACCGTAGTACGCGACCGGTGAGCACTGGAGCGACTCGTAGGCCGAGAACACGTGCTCCTGCATGCCTGCGAGGGCGGTGACCGGCTTCCAGGTCGAGCCGGGCGGGTAGAGGCCGGCAAGGGCTCGATTCAAACCCGGCGAGTTGGCGCGGCGCGCCACTTCCTCATCGAGCAGCGGCTGGAGCTTCTTCGGATCGACTCGCCCGACGTAGATCGACGGCTTGTATGTCGGCGCCGACGCCATCGCGAGAACCGCGCCGTCGCGCGGATCGAGCGCGACGATCGAGCCGCCGTTCGCGGCCCAGTTGTCGTTTTGGTGCGCCAGGTCGATGCCATAGCGGAGGGCGTCTTCGGCCGCGCGTTGCAGGCGGATGTCGAGGGTGAGCCTGAGTGCGTAGCCCGCGCGTGCCTCTCTGCGCAGCTCGAGGTCGCTCACCTGGTTTCCGAGCGAATCGACGCGGATCTGGGCGCGGCCGTCGTCCCCGCGGAGGTAGGTGTCGAACGCCGCCTCGATGCCGGCCTTGCCGATGCGATCTCCCGCGCGGTAGCCCTCGCGCCGAAGGCGCTTGAGCTCCTCCGGCGAGATCTCTCCGACATGGCCGAGGATGTGAGCGGCGAGGGTGTTGTACTCGTAGTTGCGGAGGTAGATCTGAGCGATCTCGACGCCCGGGAACTCGGCTTGGTGCTCGTACAGGTAGTTCACCTGCTCCTCGCCGACCGACGTCTTGACTGTGATCGGTGTCAGTGGATCTTCCCGGCCCTCGTCCACCTCGCGAGCGAGCGCCCTCGCGGGCACCTTGAGAACTTCCGCGAGTCGCTGAACGAGTTCGTGCCGGCCCTCCCTGGGCATGTCTCCGATCCAGAGGCGCACGGCCGTGCCGGCGACATTCGAGACGATCGCGCGGCCGTGACGATCCACGATCGGCCCGCGCGGCGCCTCGACCCGTACGAGCCGCAGCTGATTGTTCTGCGCTGCATTCAGATACTCGTCGCCGGAGAGCACCTGAAGCGACCAGAGCCGCAGGAAGAGAACTGCGAATACGAGCAGAGCGACGCCGCCGAGCACGCCGACCCTGAGCGCCAGCGCCGGCGTCAGCCGGTACGGCTCTCGTACACGCGGGTCCGGTGGGAGGAAGCGCTCGGAGGGGGAGCGACGCTCGTTGTATCCGCCGTCAGACAAGGACCTCGACCTCCGGCGATCGGTCGAATCGCTCCGGCTCGCGCACGCTCGCCCGGACGAGCGCGTAGACCGGCAGCGCAAGCAGGAGATTCAGGAGGACGGTCGGCGCGAGCGCCGTGACGAGTGCGTGTCGTGCCAGCACCTCCACGCCTAGCATGTAGTGGAGCACGAATCCGAAGACGCCGGCGAGCATGGTGATCACCCCGACGGCGACGAGCGGAGCAAGGCGACGCCCGCGTCCGGTGGTCTCCGCGTAGCGGCCTGCCCAGAATCCGGCCAGGGTCAGCACGAGCGACGTGATCCCGAGCGTGTCGAGCGTAAGGAGATCCACGACGAGGCCGCCCGCGAAGCCGGACACCGCGCCCGCGATCGACCCACGCAGCAGCCCGAGGGAGATCGCCACGACGAGCAAGAGGTCAGGCGCGCCGCCGCCGATGACGAGCGACGAGACGATGACCGCCTGCAGCATGGCCGCGACGAAGACGACAGCTGACACGCGGGCCATTGCTCCCCCGGTCACCGGCTGCGACGCTCCGTCGGTACGAGCACGAGGACGGCGTCGAGCGAGCCGAAGTCGACATACGGATCGACCTGCACCTGCTGGAAGAGGTCGGTGTCAGTCTGCCCGACGCTCGAGACCTCTCCGATCGGGATGCCTTTCGGGTAGAGCGAGCTCAAGCCACTCGCTCGCCAACCGGCGGTCACGACATCGTCACCGATTCTGATCACATCTTGCTTGCGGACGCGATCGAGAACGAGCGTCTCCCTGGTGCCGCGCGCGTGGCGGACGATGCCTTCGGCACGGGTTGGCAGGTCGACAGCTGACACAGCGGCCTCCTGATCGGTCAGGAGCTGAATCCGCGCGGTGCTCGGCGTCACCCGCGTCACCAGGCCGACGAGGCCGTCGGCGGTGACAACCGGATCGTTGACGCGGACATCGTGTCGCGAGCCGGCTGCGATCACGATCGCCTGCGTGAAGGCTCCCGCCGGCCGGCCGATCACTTCGGCGGAGATCGGCTGGAAGTCGTCAGGGAACCGCCGACCGTCGATGTAGTCCTGCAGGCCGCGCAGATACTCGTTTTCCTGCAGCGCGAACTCGCTCTGGATCGCTCGCTGGCGGAGCTCCCGATTCTCCGCTCGCAGGCGCTCGGCCTCGGAGCGTGCGGTGAGGAGGCTGTCGCTCCATTCATACGCGTCGCGGAAGGGCTGCACGAGGCGCTCGAACCCGACCGCGAACGGCTTCAGGACCGTGGAGCCTGCCGATTGGACGCCGCCGAGCTGCCCGTTCTCGCCCGAGCGAAAGGACATCGTGATGAGGACGAGGGAGAGCAGCACGAGGCAGCCCACCGCAAGGCGCCGCCGAAGCGGGCCTCCACCGCGTGAGCCGAGCGTTGTCGTCGGAGTGCGCCGGACTGTCACGCCCAGCGCCGCCGATCGGGCGCTGCGTCCCCTTGGCACAGCGGCCCAGTCTAGCTAGATGCTTGGTCGGAAAATGGGCTCGAGCCAGATTCGGGTTCTCGGCTCTCCCGCTCGACCCTGTGGATCCTTTGTCACGAAATCGGCACGCTTCACGCGGCCGATTCGGACATGGCCAGGGTCAGACCCGGGTTTTCGTCAACTGTCCAACTCTCGCTGTATCGCGCTTGGAGGACTGCCGCGACTGGACGTGTCCGGCGATAACGCTCAAACGCCCCGGCCGCGGGCATTCGAGCGAGATGAGCCATGTCCCTACCGCAGCATGCCGTTGCGGCGAGCGCGGCTTCGGTTCGAGCGATGGATGACGTCGAACTCCTCGAGGCTGCGCCCGGAGCCGACCGCGACGCAGGTCAGCGGGCTCTCCGCGAGGTGCACCGGCATCTGCGTCTCGTGCCGCACGCGCTCGTCGAGGCCTTGGAGAAGTGCGCCGCCGCCGGCAAGGACGATACCGCGATCCATGATGTCCGCGGCCAGCTCGGGCGGGGTCTTGTCGAGCGTCGACTTCATCGCGTCGATGATCTGTGACACGGGCTCCTCGAGGGCTCTGCGAATCTCCTCGGACGAGATGATCACGGTCTTGGGAAGACCGGTCAGCATGTCGCGTCCCCGGACCTCGGCCTGTAGCTCTTCTTTGAGCCGGAACGCCGAGCCGATCTCGAGCTTGATCTCCTCGGCAGTCTGCGTGCCGACGAGCAGCTTGTACTCCTTCTTGATGTGGTTGACGATCGCTTCGTCCATCTCGTCGCCGCCCACGCGCATGCTCTGTGACACAACGATGCCGCCGAGAGAGATGATCGCCACCTCAGTTGTTCCGCCCCCGATGTCCACGATCATGTTCCCAGTCGGCTCTGCGACGGGAAGGCCTGCGCCGATCGCCGCGGCCATCGGCTCTTCGATCAGGTACGCCTGGCGCGCGCCGGCTGACAGCGTCGCTTCCTCGACAGCGCGTTTCTCGACTCCGGTCACACCGGAGGGAACGCAGACGACGACGCGTGGATGCGCGAAGCGGTGCTGATGCACCTTCTGGATGAAGTGCCGCAGCATCTGCTCGGTCACGTCGAAGTCGGCGATGACGCCATCCTTCAGGGGCCGGATCGCCGAGATCGTCCCGGGCGTCCGGCCGAGCATCCGCTTGGCCTCGACACCGACCGCGTGCACCTCACCCGTCCGCTGATCGATCGCGACAACCGACGGCTCGGAGAGCACGATTCCGCGCCCGCGAACGTACACGAGCGTGTTCGCAGTGCCGAGATCGACGGCCATGTCGCGGCCGCCGAAGCCGGTTAAGGACTTGAACCAGGCCATGGGAGGCCGAGTCTACCTACGCCTTTTCCAGCACATTCGGAGCGTGCAGCTCGAGCAGCGACAGAAGAAGCGCTCCCGGAAGCCCCACCACGTTCAGGTAGTCGCCCTCGATCCGCTCGACCAGCCGTCCGCCGAGCCCCTGGATCGCGTAAGCGCCCGCGCGTCCCTGCCACTCTCCGCTCGCGAGGTAGGTGGTGACGAGCCTGGCGGTGAGAGACCTGAACGTCACGCTGGTGACCTCGTGCGCGACGACGTCAATATTCGGACCCAGGAGACAGAGACCGGAGACGACCGAGTGACCTCGGCCGGAGAGGTCATGCAGCATCCGCCCTGCGTCCTCCACGTCTTCGGGCTTTCCGTAGATCCGCCCGTCGAGAGCCACTGCCGTGTCGACGCCGAGCGTGAGCCGACCTTCCTCGTGGACGGAACACGCTTTCCCTTCGGCATGGGCGCGTACGAGCTCGGCAGGCGCGAGATCCGGCGTGTCGCGCTCGACGTAGGTTGGGGCCACCACCTCGAACGGGATCCGGAGCTGCTCGAGGATCGCGCGGCGCTGCGGGCTCGTCGAGGCGAGGATCAGGCGGTCTTGCGCGCGGCCCATATCTCCTCGCCGGGCCACCTCTTGCTCCACTCCGGATCCCAGTCGCTGTAATACGCGTGCCGTGTCGCATCAGCCGGAGCCTGGAGCTCGATCAGCCTTTCGATCTGAAACCCCGCTCCGAGCAACACATCGATCCACTCCCCGTGCGTGATCTGGAACTCGATGCCGTCGTCAGGTGTCCACTGGAAGCGGTGCATGCCGAAGTACGGTCGCTGGAGCTCGGTCGTCGCATCGCCGATGTCGGGCCAGCAGAGGAACGCGAGCGGTGTGGAGTGCAGGAAGACGAGGCGGCCGCCCGACCGCAGAAGCCGGCCGCCTCCGGGATCCAACGGTACGGGTCGCACCATGTGCTCGCGCCGTGCTCCGAGATCGCGAGGTCGAATGATGCATCAGGGAGCGGCACGTTTTCGGCGCTTGCCTCGATGAGCGGGAACTGGATGCCTGTCTCTGCCATGCAGGCTCGGGCGGTCTCGAGCTGGGCCTGTGTGATGTCGACTCCGACGGGCCGCGCGCCGCGTCGCGCGAGCCAGGCGGCGAAGTACGCCGTGCCGCACCCGAGCTCGACGACATCGAGGCCTTCGACATTGCCCAAGACTGCGAGCTCCGCCTCCGGGACGCCGAAGACGCCCCACGTGATGTCGTCCTTCAGCCACCCCCGGATCGCGCTGCTGCCCGTGTACTCCTCATTCGACCGCGTCCAGCGCTCGCGGTTGATGGCCAGGTAGTCGGGCTCAGAC
>JACDCN010000271.1 GCA_013817555.1 Actinomycetota bacterium | reverse complement strand
CATGCAAACGGAGCGCAGCCCTCGAGCGGAGCCTCCCGCGACACCTTCGCGAGCGCGATCTCCGGCATCACCGTGTACTCCGCGAAGGTCGACGTGCCCATGAAGTGGCGCATCGGCTCGCCTCCGCGGGAGAGGCGGGTCGTGCCGTCCGGGAGATATCCGAGTCCCTGCTGGTCGCGGATCGCGACGCAGCGATTCGTCCGCCCACTCCGGCAGTGGATGCACTGCCCGCACTCGGGGGCGAACAGGGTGACGACCTGATCGCCAGGGACGAGTGAGCTGACATCGCTTCCCACGGCCTCGATGACGCCGGCGCCCTCGTGGCCGAGCACGCATGGCGCGTAGCCGCTCGGGTCAGCCCCGGAAGCGGTGTACAGATCGGTGTGACAGACGCCGCAGGCCGCGAGCCGCACGAGCACCTCGCTCGCCCTAGGCCCCGCCAGCTCGAGCTCCTGTACCGAGAGCGGCTGTCCGAACTCCTCGAGCACGGCGGCGCGGATCTTCATCGAGCTTCCTCCGATGCGTCATTGGCGACAGGACGGGGTACAGACGTGACGACTAGTAAAGCCAAAGGAGGCACGGAGAATGTCAGAAGGCAACCGTCGCAACGTGCTCGTGATCAGCTCGGTCGAACGGCCGGTCGCGGTCCTTCGGAAGGCGCTGGGTGACGGCGTCGACGAGCTGAAGGTCGTCGTCCCGGCCGTGAAGCAGTCGCGGCTCCAGTGGCTGACCAACGCGGACGACGATGCGCGCGAGGACGCCGAGGATGCCGCAGCCTCAATCGACGACGCGACCTCGGACAAAGTCGAGGCGGAGGCAGGCGACTCGGATCCGTTGCAGGCCGCGGAGGACGCGTTGGCCGAGTTCGACGCAGACGAGCTCGTGGTCGTCACGCGTCCCGACGAGGAGGCGACGTGGCTCGAGGAAGGCCGCGCCGCTGATATCGCGCAGCGCTTTCCGGGCCTCGAGGTCACCCGGCTGGTTGTCAGCGACGAGGGCTGAGGTGGGGCGAACGCCTCTTCCGTGTTAGCGGCGGAAGTTCCGACGAACGGGAGCGCTCGTCAGTCCGGATGTGTCACGCGCACGAAGTGTGATCGTGTAGCGACCCGGTCCCCGGAAACGCTGGGCGGGAAGCTAGTTCCGCGTGTAGGCGCCGCACGGCCTCGGTTGCGGGACGGCTTCGAGCAGCCAGCGCTGATCAGCGCTGCTAGCTTCGCTTCGGCTCTGCCGGGATCATCGTCACTTCGCCATGCTCGTCGACGGACACGACATATCGCTTGTCGGCATCGCGCCGTCGAAGCCAGCTCAGGAACGACTTCAGCTGTGCGTGCTCGACGACGATCGCATGCGTATCCGTGTGCGTCTCGATCTCGTAGCCCTCTCGGAGCTTTGTCTCCAGGAATGCGTCGAGAGCATCTTTCCTCACTCCCGTCGGATCGATCGCTCCAGCCATCTACGCCTTCTTTTGGGGATGTCGAACCCAAACTACTGGCATCGGGAGGTGACGACCCGGAAAGCACGAGCGGCAGGGTGCCCGGGGCGTAAGCCACGCCCTCGTCGCTTGACCGCTCGGTGCTCGTGGGTTGAGCGCTAGAGACGGCACCTCGCCACGGAACAGCGTCGGGAGCCACTCTCGTAATCTCGTCCAAACTGGGCGCGAGGTGATCATGCGAACGGAGGGAGCGTCGGGTCCGGCGGTGTCCTCCCGCGCAACTGACACATGTGTCCGCGTGTCGAAGATGCGGACTGGGGGTATGCGTTGAGCGTATGCCCACGACCAGTCAGAAGGAGGCGAAATGGGTACCAAGGTGCGGGAAGTAATGACGGAACGTCCCCGGTGCGTCACGCCGGATACGACAGTTCGTCAGGTAGCGGAGGTGATGGAGGCCGACGACATCGGCGCAGTGCCGGTTCTCGAAGACGAGCGACTGAGCGGGATGGTGACCGATCGCGACATCGTGATCCGCGCGATCGCCAAGGGGAAGGATCCGACTGGAATGCCAGTCAGGGAGATCTTCTCCCGCGAGGTCGTCACCGTAGGTCCCGACGACGATCTCTCGAATGCCCTCTCGCTCATGGCTGAGCACCAGGTGAGACGTTTGCCTGTAGTCGACGCGGACAATCGACTCGTCGGCATCGTGTCTCAAGCCGACGTGGCCCTCGAAGCGAAGGAGAAGGATGTCGGCCAGATGGTCGGGGACATCTCCCAGCCTCCTGCAGGGCCGCGCCAGGTCTAGTGCGCTAGCTACGAATCGGCGCTCACCATTGCGGTTCGCGCGAGCGTGAACTCCAAACCCTGGCTCCACTCGACGCGAGTGAAGCCAGGGGTTCTTACAGCCTTTTCGGTGCTACCTACGGAACGTCCGGCGAGCCGGGAGGCTCGTCAGTCCGGACGTGTCACGTGCCCGAAGCGTGATCGTGTAGCGACCCGGTCCCCGGAAGCGCTGGGCCGGGAGCCAGTTCCGCGTGTAGGCGCCGCACGGCCTGGGAGGAACGCGCGTCGCGAAGCGGCGGTTGGCCACGGCCACACCCGGTCGAGTCTCGGTCACGAGAATCGCCAGGTTGCGCGGAGTGTCGTCGCAGATCCGGAACCGCGCATAGACACGTGCGCCCGTGAAGCGGATCGAGATGATGCTGATCGTCGGACGCCGGTTCGTGATCGGATTCGTCGGAACGACGATGGCAGTCGCGTTCGACGTCGCCGAACCCGAGCGATTGTCTTTACGGGCGGTTACCTCGACGCGCAAACGGAAGCCGAGATCAGCGATCCGGACGCCATACGTCCTACCCGTTGCGCCGATGACGGCTGCGCACGTGAGCGAGTCGACGTCGCAGCGCTGCCACTGGAAGGCGAAGGTCGTCGGGTTCCCCGTCCACGTGCCCTCGCTGGCCGTGAGCTCTTGTCCGACGCGTGCCTCGCCGGTGATGGTCGGCCGCGCGGAGTTCGTGAGCGGCGCCGCGTTGGACTCGACGACATCCGTCTGCTCAGAGCGAGCGTCCGTGGCCCCGTCGGCGTTCACCGCCGTGACGCGCACTCGCATTGTGTTGCCGACGTCGTCCTGCCCAACCCTGTACGTCTTGCCGTCCGCAGCCAGGAGCACGCACGAGTTGCCGTTGGCGTTGCACCGCAACCAGCGATACCGGTACTGGGTCGGACTGTTCGCCCAGGTGCCGTTCTGTGCGGTCAGCGCCTCGCCGACGCGCGGTGTGCCCGTGATCGTGGGAGGCTCGACGTTCACCGGCGCCACCTGCGATGCAGCCGGCGCGGCTGCGTCGAGCACCAGCACAGCGAGCGCCGAAGCAGTCAGAAAGCCCGTTACCGCGGCGCGCAATCGATCGCCGAGCAAACACTTGACCGAACGTGAGCGAACGTCGAGCGTTGCCATTGTTGCCACGCGGATCGAGACTTCAGGCGACAGTACGCTCGCGCATCTGGCAGAGATC
>JACDCN010000045.1 GCA_013817555.1 Actinomycetota bacterium | reverse complement strand
CTCCATAGCCGTGCCGGTGAGGATCAGCGTGAGCGGGCTCATCTCGAGCTCCGTTACGAAGAAGACAGCCGCGACCGTCCAGCTCAGAGCCATCGCGAAGGAGTCGACACCCCGGTACAAGAGCCAGGTCCGGTGGGCGTCGAGGCGGGGCATGGTCTACGCGGAGGCGCCGGAGTAGCGGCGCAAACCGAACCGCCAGAACCACCGTGTCGCGGCGAAGAGGAAACCGGCGAAGACGACCGCGAGAAGTAGCGTCTCCCACTCGAGCCGCGACGTCACCGCCTCGGCAGGCACGGTGACGGCGAACGCGACCGGGACGAGGAAGGTCACGCTGACGCGAAGCCAGCCAGGGTAGATCCCCACCGGCCAGCGCCCCGTCGCGAAGAGGCCGTCGAAGAGCTCGGCGACGTGCCACATGTTCACGACCCAGAACGCGCCCGTCGCAATAACCAGCCAGAAGCAGTAGATCATCACGCCGCCGAGGACGAGCGCGACCGCGAAGGCGAGCGCATCGAGAATCCCGAAATCGGTTGTGATCCGCGAGAGCCCGAAGCCGAGCACGATCAGGCCGGAGAAGACGTCTACCACGTGCCAGATCCGCACCTCGCGCACGCTGGCGAGCACCTGCGCGTCCTCCGGCTTGGTCAACGCATAGTCGAGGGTGCCTTCCCTCACTTCGTCGATCACCCGCGACATGTTCGGCTCGACATACATCCTGATCGCTCCGGCCATCAGGATCTGAATACCGGTCAGGCAGAGCAGCTCGGACTGCGACCAGCCGTTCAACTCATCCGTGTGCGAGTAGACGAGCGCAAGAACAGCGAGCCCGGTGACGAGCGTGATCGCCGACTGGAAGAGCTGGACGACGAGGTTGACGCGGTATTGGAGCTCGTTCATCACTCCTACCTTCAGGAACAGCAACGAGACGCGGAGCGCGTTCATCAGCCGCCTACCGCCGAGAAGCGCTTGATCGCCGACCGCCAGGCGAGAGTGAAGATGCCGAGCCCGATCAGTATCCAGAATGCTTGTACGACGAGTCCGCCAAGCAGCTCCCGGGCGGAGAGGTCGCCGACGAGGCTCTCGATCGGGAAGAAGAACGCCCATTGGAAGGGTAGGAACCTCGCGATCGACTCGACCCAGTCGGGCATCAGAGGGAGCGGCACCAGGCGACCCGAGAGAAGAAGCTCCGAGGTCATGTAGAGGTTGAAGACGGCGGCGCCGCGCGTCGTCCAGAAGCAAAGCATTCCGAGCGCCGACATGAACATCGTTCGGATCAGGTACGCCCCCCAGATGGCAACCGCGAAGACGCCCATCTCGAGCGCCGTGGGATCGAGCAGCGGGTCGAACACCAGAGTGAGCGCGAACGCGATTGGCAGCCAGAGCAGGATCCAGACAACCTTCGAGCCCGCGAAGTACGCGATGTCGTTATGGATCGGATGCAGCGGCCGCAAGAGATCGCCGGAGAAGCGCCCTTCACGGATGCGGTGCTCCCAGTAGGGCGCGCCGTAGACGATGTTCATGTTGCGGACAAGCGTCCAGACGATGTAGTAGGCGGCGAAGTAACCCGCAGACAGGCCTTGGATCGAGCCACCGCGCTGCTCGGCAATCGTCGTCCATACGACGAGGTAGATGACCGGCTCGGCCACCATGCCGAACATGTAGAAGTAGGTCGCGACGCGGTACTGGAACTGCTGCTGAACCGACGTCCGCATCGTCGTCAGGTAGAAGTCGACGATCGAGCGGAAGCGACCCGCCTCGGGGAGCCGCGCGTATTGCGGGCCCGCGCTCACTCGGGGCGCTCCTGCGCGAAGACGAGCTCGATCACGTCCTCGATCGGCGGGTCCTCCACGTTCAGGTCGAGCACCTCCAGCTCGGCGAGCAGGCGCGCGGTGACTCTCGCCGTGTCAGCCTTCGGCACGCGCAGTCACGACGTCGCCCTCCCGGTGAGTCACCTCCCCGTACGCGGAGAGGTCGCTCATGCCGTTCTCGAGTGCGACCTCGATCGTCTTGTGCGCGGTGAATGTCCTCGCAAGCTCGGAAAGCCTGCCGTCGAAGAGGATCCGCCCGTGATGGATGACGATCACTCGCTCGCAGAGCGCTTCGACGTCCGCCATGTAGTGGCTCGTGAGGAGCACGGTCGCTCCGTAGCGCTCGTTGTACTCAGCGACGAACGAGCGGATCCGCTTCTGCATCGTCACATCGAGCCCGATCGTGGGCTCGTCGAGGAAGAGCACCTGCGGCCGATGAAGGAGCGAGCCGACGATCTCGACCTTCATGCGCTCCCCGAGCGAGAGCTGGCGGACCGGCTTGCGCACGAGATCGCCCACGTCGAGCAGCTCGATGAGCTCGTCGTGGAGCGGCTTGAAGTCGTCCCGCGGAATGCGGTAGATCGCGCGGTTCAGCTCGAAGGAGTCGAGTGCCGGCAGGTCCCACTGCAGCTGATTGCGGTTTCCCATCACGAGGGTGATCCGGCGAAGGAAATCCTTTTCTCGCTTCGACGGCACGTGGCCGAGCACGCGAGCCTCGCCGTCACTGGGATAGAGCAGCCCGGGACAACATCTTCAGCGTCGTCGTCTTGCCGGCGCCGTTGGGCCCGAGAAATCCCACAACCTCGCCGTGCTCAATGTCGAACGAGATGCCGTCGACCGCCTTGACCTCGCGGGTCTTCCGTCGAACGAGGCTCTTCGTGGCAGCCTTGAGCCCCGCTTCCCGCTCGGGGACGACGAAGACCTTGCGTAGCTCGGCAACGTGGACGGCCGTGTCGTTCATCCCGACCTCTTCAGCTTCCCGTGCTTCTTCGCGTACTTCTCGCCGCGACTGAAGACCCAGAGACCCATCGGGATCGAGACGACGCCGATGATCATGAGCGGCCAGAGCTCGTCCCACATCGCTGTCAGCCCCTGGCCTTCCAGAATCGCCTCGCGGATGCCATCGAGCGCGTACGTCGCCGGGGAGATCGTCGCGATCCACTGCATCCACTCCGGAAGCACGCTCACCGGGTAGTAGACGCCCGAAACGACGAGGAGCGTTCCCTGAGCGACGAAGCCAAGCTGCGTTCCCTTCTCGGGCGAGATGAGGGGCAGCACCGACATCATCATCCCGATGCCGATGAACGAGACCGACGAGACGACGAGCACGACGAACGCAGGGAAGAACTGCGCGTTCGGCATCGCGAGGTCGAAGAAGAGAAAGGCACAGACGACGAACAGGAATGTCGCCCGCAAGAGGCCGTAGGCGATCGCGAAGACGCCTTGCCCCGCAAGGTGCATCGCGCGCGAGAGAGGGGCCATGAACGTGTACTCGATCGTCCCCTCCCAGCGCTCCCAGGCCACGGTCTCCATCAGGAACTCGAAGAGGATGCCGAGGTACGCCCAGACCACTGCGCCGATCAGCAGCGTCGTCATCGTCCTGTTGACGTCGAGATTGCCTCCGGACGCCTCGATGCCCTTCGCGATGAAGACGATCGTGAGCGTGTTCGCGACGGTCCAGAGGAACCAGGCGACGTCCCACCAGATGTAACGCTTGGTGAGGTAGTAGTTGCGCTCGACGACGCCGCCGGCGCCGACGAGCTCCGCGCGCATGGTGCTGACCAAGGCTCTCATTCCCGCTCCCACGCCGGCAAAGCCGGCGCTCCGCTCCTCGGCGGCTCCGTCGAGCCTACGCCGCTCATGCGAACACCTCCCGGTCGTCGTCTTCGTCGTCTTCGTCTCCTTCCGCCTCGAACGCGCGGCCGGTCGCCGAGAAGAACGCCTCCTCGAGCGTCCCACAGCCGTAGCGTCGCTTGAGATCGTCTGCCGGCTCGAGCGCGAGCAGGCGGCCGCGGTCGAGGATCCCGACGCGTTCGGCGAGCGTCTCCGCCTCCGCCAGGTCGTGCGTGCAGAGGAGGATCGTCGAGTCGTGGTTCGTTCGGATCTCGCGGATGAAGTCCTGAACCTCGAGCTTCGAGCGCGGGTCGAGCCCCGTTGTCGGCTCGTCGAGCAAGAGCAGCACTGGGGACGTGAGCAGCGCTCTCGCCAGTGCGACCTTCTGCTGCATCCCGCGCGAGAGGTTCTCCATCGGCTCGTCTCGGCGATCGCGCGGGAAGCCGACGCGCTCGAGGATCTCGGGGATCAGATCTTTCGTGTCCGCAGCGGTCATTCCGTAGTAGCGCGACGCGTAGCCGAGGTTCTCGGCCGACGACATCTTCTTGAAGAACGACGCCTCCACGGAGACGCGGTTCACCAGCCTGCGCACGGCGCGAGCGTCGGAGACGACATCGTGACCGAAGATCACGGCAGAGCCGCCGTCCGGCAACAAGAGCGTCGAGAGGAGCCGGACAAGCGTCGATTTCCCCGAGCCGTTCTGTCCGAGGATTGCCACCGTCTCGCCACGTCCGAGGGTGAACGAGACCCCGTCGAGAGCGACCCGTGTCTTGCGGCCGAAGCGACCCTTCTTGCGGTCGGGGACCTTGAACTCCTTCCGGAGCTCATGAGCCTCGACCGCAACGACAAGATCGCGGGCCACGGCCTTCATGGATGGTGCTTCTCGAATCTCCGTCACCTGATGCTCCTTCGAGGTACTGCGTAGCGAGAAATGGGCAAGCCAGCGCCGGGCCTAGTGGGGGCCCATGGCAACGGGTGTCTCAGCTACGAGCGAGCATCATCAAGTCGCGGAGGATAGCGACCCGAGCGGCTGTGGTCAATCCGGATGCTATGCGGCGTTTTCGCCGCGAGCAGCCCGCTCCTCGGCGAGCTTGGCCTCGTGGTGAGCGATCCGCTCCTCGGGCTTGCGCATGAGCGCCTCGTCCGCTGTGTGCGAGCGCGTCCTGTCATGACCACGACTTTCACATCAAGCCTCTAGTAGATCCAGCATTCGGTCCAGCTTGGCTTGCGCACGCATCAACGACCTCATGACAGTGAGAAAGAACGTCCTCTCGCTCGATCGGCGGCTCTCCACGTTCGGACAGTCCCTGCCGCAGACGATGCCCCCAAGATGCCGTTTCGGACGACTGCAAGCTTGACGGCCGTCCGCGAGCACGGCTAAGGTGAGGTTCAGGTCGGGAACGAAGAAGCTCCCTGCCGAGGCGACGTGGCCTCAGGACTCTTGAGAGTTCTGGGGTCTTTTTATTGGTCCGAATCGAGGAGGCGAAAATGTCGGAGATCGTGGAGCGGCACTACCTGCTGAACGGCGGCGAGACGCTGCCGGACGCGCGCGAGGCGCTCGAGTGGGCGTCGAAGACGCGGGCGGCGATGATCGATCTGAAGTTCTGCGACCTGCTCGGCACGTGGCAGCACGTGACGCTGCCGACGAGGGCGTTCGACGAGACCGCGTTCGACGACGGCCTCGGGTTCGACGGCTCGTCGATCCGCGGGTGGCAGGCGATCCAGGACTCGGACATGCTCCTCATGCCGGACCCCTCCTCGGCCATCCTCGACCCCGCCACCGAGGCGCCGACGCTCTCGCTGGTCTGCGAGATCGCCGATCCCGTCACGCGGAAGCCGTACGCGAAAGATCCGCGCGGGGTAGCCCGCCGTGCCGAGGGGTACTTGCGCGCAAGCGGGATCGCCGACACCGCCTACTTCGGCCCCGAATGCGAGTTTTTCGTCTTCGACGAAGTGCATTACGACCTCGGCCCCAACTGTTCGCATTACTCCGTCGACTCGGCCGAGGGCTACTGGAACTCAGGCAAGCCGGGGCTCGGCTATACGGCACGGCCGAAGGAGGGGTACTTCCCGGCCGCCCCCTCTGACATGCTCCACGACCTGCGCACCGAGATGGTGCTGACGCTCGAGCGCCTCGGCATCCCGTGCGAGTTCCATCACCACGAGGTCGCCTCCGGTGGCCAGTGCGAGATCGATCTTCGCTTCGCGACGCTAACCCGTATGGCCGACCAGGTCATGACCTACAAGTACGTCGTCAAGAACGTCGCCCGCCGGCACGGAAAGACCGTGACCTTCATGCCGAAGCCGATCTACGGCGACAACGGCTCGGGCATGCATACGCACCAGTCGCTGTGGATGGAGGGGACGCCGTTAATGGCGGACAAGTCCGGATACGCGGGGCTCTCTCAGCTGGCACGCGCATACGTCGCCGGCCTGCTGACGCACGCACCGGCGCTGCTCGCGTTCTGTGCGCCGACGACCAACTCGTACCGGCGGCTCGTTCCCGGCTACGAGGCTCCGGTCAACCTCGTTTACTCCCAGCGGAACCGCTCGGCTTGCATCCGCATCCCGATGTATTCGGAGGCGCCCAAGGCGAAGCGGATCGAGTTCAGACCCCCGGATTCGGCGGCGAACCCGTACCTCGCGTTTTCGGCCATGCTCATGGCAGGCTTGGACGGGATCGAGCGCGGTCTCGACCCCGGCACACCCGCCGACTACGACCTGTTCGAGGACGCCGGCGCAGGCGTGCCTCAGGTCCCAGGGTCACTCGCGGAGGCACTCGACGCGCTCGAGGTCGACCACGAGTTCCTCCTGAAGGGCGACGTCTTCTCGAAGGAGCTGATCGAGACGTGGATCGCATGGAAGCGCGAGAACGAGATCGACGCGGTGCGCCTGCGGCCCCACCCGGCCGAGTTCGCCCTCTATTACGACTGCTAGTTCCCGAGCCGAGGGGTTAGGCCTGTGAGGTCTGACCCTCGGCCCCCAGGATCCCTCGACCACCAGCGCAGCCGCGACGACCGCCGCGAGCACTCCTACCTGCCCACCGAATGCTGCCGGCACGGCGAGCGCGATGACGAGGAACGCGCCCATCCCGCCGATAAGGAGAAGCCGGTGGCGTAGATGATCGGTGGCGATCGCGTTCGTCAGCCAGGCGTAGCCGTCATACATCCACCAGATCACCGTGAGCATGAGAACGACTTGGGCAATCGCCACGGCATCTCCGCCCGCGACTAGCACCGCCGTCAGCTGCGTGATCGTGAAGACAAAGACGAGGTCGAAAAAGAGCTCGAGCGTCGAGACGCGTGCGGTGCGATCCGGTTCGATCTGGGACACGGCCGCCATACTCACGGATGGGGTCAGACCTCCTCGGCCTGACCCCATCCCGGGAGCGCAGCGGCCGGCTTCAGGGATTTTCGCGCGCCAACTACGAACGGAGCGAGAAGGTGACAGTGATGCTCGCCATCGTCTCCTGCTCGCCGGGGACGATCGGCGTCGAGGCGGCGTCCAATGCTGCGCGCTCGGCGTACGGATACGGCGTCGCGGCAGTGCCCTCGGAGATGCTCGTGATCTCGCCGAGCGACCGTCCGGCTGCCTTCGCGAGCACCTCGGCGCGCGCACGTGCCTCGGCGACCGCCTTGCCGAGCGCCTGCCGATACAACGCCTCGGCGTTGCTCGAGCTGAGACCAGGCCCCGAGATCTGGTTCGCGCCCGCTTCGGCAGCCGCATCGATCAGCGCGGCCGCGTCGTCGACGTCCGACGTTGCCGAAACGCTGTTCGAAGCCGCGTAGCCGTCGACGGCGCCCGTGTCGTTCGTGACGGGATACACGCTGACCCACTGCGTGGCGATCTCGCGACCGCGCGCCTGGCGAAGCGCGTTCAAGATCTTGCGCATAGCGTCCGCGTTCGCTGCAACGGCGGCTTTTGCGGTAGGAGCACGCGTCTCGACGCCAAAGGACATCTGGGCTTCGTTCGGAACGGCCTCGATCGAGCCGATGCCGGTCACAGTGATGGTGTCACCCTCAGGGGAGTCCTGGGCACCGGCGAGATCCGGCAGGCCGACGGCTCCCGCAAGGGCGACGACGGTGAAGAGGGCGGCAACTGCGAGCAACAAGCGCTTCATGTGATCCTCCGCGTTAGGTGTCGCCTGCGATACGTCACCGGATGGGTCGCAGGTCACACAGCGGGCGAGATCACTTCGACAGCTGTGCCGCCTATTCCCAGCCCAGGTAGGCAGCCGCGCCGCGCTTGAAGAGGCCGCGAGCGATCACGAGGCGTTGGATCTCGCTCGTACCCTCCCAGATACGGTCGACCCGGAGCTCGCGATAGAAGCGGGCGGCCGGGTTCTCGACCATGTAGCCGCGGCCCCCGAAGACCTGGAGGGCGCGATCGGCCGCCCTCCCCGCCATCTCGGAGGCGAAGAGCTTGGCCATCGCCACCTTCCCGTGGACGATCTTGCGGTCCGCAAGGGTGTCGAACGCGTGCGCGGCGTGATACGTCAGAAGCCGTCCCGCGAGAAGCTCGGTCAACGAGTCGGCGAGTTGGAACGCGACCCCTTGGTGCTCGGCGAGCCGCGCGCCGAACGCCTCGCGCTGCTGCGCCCACGCGCTCGCCTCGTCGAGAAGCCGCTCGGCGGCGCCGCAGCAGCGGGCCGCGATGAAGAGCCGCTCGACGAGAATCCACTCCTTCGCGCCCTCGTCGCCGCTCGCTGGTAAACGGTTCGTCTCGGGCACGCGACAGTCGCGGAAGACGATCTCCGGATGGTGGTCGATGTATGGGTCGTGCAGGAACCGAGGCGTCCGAACGATCTCGAGCCCGGGTGCGTGTGGCTCCACGATGAATAGTGTCTGCTCGCCTTCCGCGACGGCCAGGACGATGTAGAAACCGGGATCGCCTTCGCTCGTCACGAACCACTTTTCGCCGTTCAGCACCCACTCGTCTCCGTCGCGGACGGCGCTCGCCTGGAGTCCGGCGAGATCCGAGCCGGCGCCGGGCTCGGTCAGGGCCCAGGCCTCGCGATACTCGCCACGGGCGACGGGGGCGATGAAGCGCTGGACCTGCTCGGGCGTCGCGATCTCGAGCAGCTCCCGCGGTCCACGGTCCACCACCGCGAAGCCCAGGCCGTTCGTCGCCTTACCCGACTCTTCCTCCAGAGCAACCTGGCCGAGCATGGAAAGGTCGCGTCCGCCGTGCTCACGAGGCATGTTGAGCATCGCAAAGCCCGCATCACGGGCCATGCGTCGAAGCTCGTCGAGCTCCCCGGGATCGATCGAGCCGCGCTCCGCGATCACCGCCTCGAGCGGGTAGACCTCCTTCTCGAGGAACCTCCCGACACGCTCCTTGAGCTCGCGGATGTCGGCGGGGAGCTCGGGAACGATCAACCTAGGCACCTCCTCGAAGGATCCGTCTGAACGAGCGGTCAGGGAAGTCGGGCGGGAGACTACTCAACGCGTTCGAGGGCTGCGCGTTCGGCCTTGCTCCCAGCAGCGAATGACCAAACGTTCGGAGACGATCCGGTACGGCGGGTCGACCACTGCCCTCAGTCTTAGGGGATCCGCTTCTACCGCTCGCACTCGTAGGAGACCAAGTGCTGGAGCGTCGCTCGACGGTCTCGATTTCTTCGACCTCGACAACTCGCCGCTCTTCAACTCGTTGCCGTGTCGATACCCAGCGCATGACGTAGTCCCGTACCCCGCCGCCGCGCAAGAGTCCGTCTCTCAGCTCACTACTGAGGAGACTAGCGAGGGGTACCGATCCAGGCATCGGCAGGGGCGATCAGCACGCGCAAGCCGCCCTCGACGCGCCAGAGCGACACTGCTTGCTCGTCGCCGGTGAGCTCGGGAGCGACTGCGGCCGGGACGTAGCCGAGCTGGAGGGTCCGCTCGTCGTTATAGATGGCAACCGCGTCGGGATCATGAGGGTTGTCTGGCTCGTGTAGGAGAGCCAGCCTGCGCCCTGGGTCGAAGGAGGGATCGGCGAGCGCTTCCGGCCTGTAGGAGACACCGGCTGCGGGGACGACGCGGATGCGAGGATCCTCCCAGCGCACCGGGCGCCCGGTTGCCGCGTCACGGAGGTGGTATCCGCGGTCGCCTCGCTCCAGCCAGAGGCGGAGCCGCTCTGCCACCGCTCTACGCTGCGAGGACCCGCCGGACGGCGTCCACGACACGAGCGACCGACGGCATGTAGACATCTTCGATCTGCCAATAGGGATAGGGAACGTCGTAGCCCGTCACCCGCAGCACCGGCCCGCGGAGGTCGAAGATCGCCTTCTCGGCGAGCACGGCCGCGACCTCCGCCGCGTACCCGCACATTCGTGGCGCCTCTTGAATCAGCACCGCCCGCCCCGTTTTGCCGACCGACGCGAGCAGCGCATCCTCGTCGAGTGGCTTCAGGCTCCGAAGGTCGAGCACCTCACATGACGCCTCGCCCTCGAGCGCATCCGCCGCTCGTTCGGCGAGCGGCACCATGGCGCCGTAGGCGACCAGCGTGACATCCGCGCCATCGCGGGCGACGCGCGCCTCGCCGAGCGGAACGACGTGCTCGCCCTCGGGCACTTCACCTCGCGCGGTGCGGTAGATCAGCTTCGGCTCGAAGATCACCACCGGGTCGGGGTCGCGGATCGCTGCGGCGAGCAGACCCTTGGCATCTGCGGGCGTAGAAGGGATCGCCACCTTCACACCGGGGGTGTGCACGTAGTACGTCTCCGGAGAGTCGTCGTGCAGCTCGGGCGCGCGCACGCCGCCCCCGTAGGGCATGCGAATGACCAGCGGGAAGGACATCTTCCCGCGAGTGCGCCAGCGGTACCTCCCCACATGGTTGATCAGCTGATCGAGCGCCGGGTAGCTGAAGGCGTCGTACTGCATCTCGCAGACCGGGCGCCAGCCGGCCATGCAGAGCCCGACCGCGGTGCCGAGGATTCCCGCTTCCGCCAGCGGCGTGTCCACGCAGCGATCGGCGCCGAATCGCTCCTGAAGCCCGGCCGTCGCCCGGAAGACTCCGCCCAAGCGACCGACGTCCTCGCCCATGACCAGCACCGAAGGGTCTCGCTCGAGCTCGACATGGAGCGCGTCATTGACAGCCTCTACGAGGAAGCGCTCACTCACCGAGAACCCTCCTGAGCTCCGCGAGGTCGTCTGCGAGTCCCGGCGGGGGATCGGCGTACGCGTGCTCGAAGACGAGGTCCGGCTCGGCGGCCGGCTCGGCCTCCGCCTCGGCGATGCCCGTCCGCATCAGCTCGAGCGCCTCCTGCTTGATCTCCTCCGCGCGCACGCCGTCGAGAACGCCGCGGCGCAGCAGATAGCGCTCGAAGCGTCCCACGCACTCGTTCTCCTTCTCCTCTCGGACGCGCTCCGAATCGATGTAGATCGACGGGTCGTCGGCAGTCGCATGGGGCGCGGCGCGGTACGTCACGGCTTCGATGAAAGTCGGTCCCTCGCCCGCCCTCGCTCGTGTCACCGCCTCGCGGGTCGCCTCGTAGACGGCGAGGACGTCGCCGCCATCGACACG
>JACDCN010000270.1 GCA_013817555.1 Actinomycetota bacterium | reverse complement strand
GAGGACTCCTTCGAGCCGCTCGTCCGCCTCTGAGGGGTGGAGACCGACGTCGGCCGGGACGGGTTGCCGGAGGCGCACCGAGCCCGAGACCGGCACGACTTGCTCGAGCACGACTTGTGAGGGAACGCCGCGCGCGGCGGTGCGGGGAAGCGAGCGCCGGACGGAGGGTGGCTCGCGCACGGCGAAGAGGTCGGCGGCCAACGCACCGACGAGCGCGGCGAACCCGAGAAGGACGACGCTCCACGGAAGCGCCAGCGCCGCCACCGCGAGCGCTGCGACCGCCAAAGCGGTTCGTTGGGCGGGGCTCATCGGGGAACCGGTACCGACGCCAGCGCCGCCCTGACCGCGTCCTCGGCCGTGTAGCGCTCGAGCTCCGCCTCGGGGCGGAGAACGAGCCGGTGCCGCAGAACGGGTCGCGCGGCGTCGACGACGTCGTCCGGTGTGACGAAGTCGCGGCCGGAGAGCCTCGCCAGCGCCCGGGCCGCTGCGAGCAGATGAACCGCCGCGCGCGGGCTGGCGCCGAGCTCGACCGACGGGAGCTCGCGGGTCTTGCGGACGAGGGCGACGACGAAAGCCGCGACCTCGTCCGAGACTGCCGTCGCATCGACCGCCTCGCGGGCCGCCTCGAGCTCTTCGGGCCGGATGACGGCGCGCACGGAGTCGAGCGACGGTGGCGAAACGCCTCGATGGGCGAGTCTGAGGATCGCGATCTCGTCGCTCTCGGGCAGGTAACCGAGCTCGAGCTTGAACAGGAAGCGGTCGAGCTGCGCCTCGGGGAGAGGATAGGTCCCCTCGTACTCGATCGGGTTCTGGGTCGCGAGGACGAGAAACGGCGCCCGCAGGGGGTGCGTCTCGCCGTCGATCGAGACCTGGCGCTCCTGCATCGCCTCGAGAAGCGCTGCCTGCGTCTTCGGGGGCGTGCGGTTGATCTCGTCGGCGAGGAGGACGTTCGTGAACACCGGACCCGGCCGAAATACGAGGTCCCCTCCGCGCAGCGCGGTCGTTCCCGTGAGGTCGGAGGGGAGCATGTCCGGCGTGAACTGGACGCGGCGGAACTCGACGTCGAGTGCCCGCGCGAGCGCGTTCGCAAGCAGCGTCTTCGCTGTGCCCGGCGGCCCTTCCAGCAGGACATGCCCTCCGACCACCGCCGCCGCGAGCAGCTGCTCGACGAGCTCGCCCTGCCCGACCACGACCTTCTCGACCTCCGCCCGCACCCGGGCCGCCAGATCTCTCACGCGATCGCCTCCTCCCGTTCAAGTCGTCGTAGCGTGCTGCCCAGGGCGAGCAGATCATCCTCTCCGAAGCCTGAGCCGAGCGCCGGCTCGACGAGGTGTGGGTCGACTCCTCTGGAGACAGCCGCTGTGCGGAAAGCATCGTCATCCCCATCCGGGGACAGCAGGAGCTCTCGCGCTAGGCGCGCCCTGACTAGTCGACGCGCGGTCCGCACGGCTTCGCTTCGCGGACGCGTCTTCGCCAGCTGCACGGCGAGCGCTTCCGCGAACTCGACCCTGGCGGGAGGCAAGTCTCGGTCCGGCAGCTCGGGTGGGCCCAGCCGCCGGCCGCGCGCAAGCGCGAACGTCAAAGCTGCGAGGCAGAGGCCTCCGAATGCCCACCACCAGTTGCTCGGGACCGCTTCGACCCCGCTCGCCGTCCCGTATCCGTGGAAGCTCTCGGCGAATGCCACCGGCCGCTCCGGCGGCCCTGCGAGGGCCAGCCCGAACGCGGCGTTGTCGGCCTCCGCGAGCAGCCGGTTTTGCAGCGGGGAGGCGTCGGACAGGAGAATCGCCTCGCCGTCACCGATTCGTCGCCGGATCGCGAGGGCGCCCTTGGGGTTTCCGGCCAGCACGTCCTCGTCGGTCCGCCAGAGCCCGACGCCGTCTGCTGCGACGTCGCGAGCTTGACCGACCTCCTCGCCTGGACGAATCGTCGCCCGAGTGATGGGCACCGGCTGCCACGGAGGAAGCTCGGCGTGTACGGCCCTAAACCAGCCCGGATCTTCTCCGGCGTAGAGCAGACGGCCACCCGCCCGGAGGAAGTCGCCGATCGCCCGTGCGTCGGCGGTCGGGACCGGTCGTGCGTCGAGGAGCACGAGGGTGGTTCGCGGATCGAGCTCCGCTTCGCTGGGCGGCTCTCGCAGGCGGACGACAGCTCGGTCGTACCGGCGCAGGAGTTCCGCATAGCCCGCCGCCCCTTCCGGCGCCGTTGCGAACGACGACGAGGGCGGGCCGCTGGGCGAGCGCGTCGTCCGGTCGAGCGCCCGCAGGCCGATGTTCAGAGCCACCAGTGCGACCAGCAAGGCTCCGACGAGCATCCACGGAGAGCGCGTTCTCATCGCGCGAGCACCGCCTGCCAACCCTCGCGCACCTTTCGGGCATCGTCGGGGGTCGGCTCGCGTCGCCCGTATACGACCTCGTCGAACGAGCGTGCGCCGGCGGCGAACGTGTCCGAGCGAAAACGTCGAGCGAGCGCGCCGGTCGTGATCGACGTCGGGTCGTCGAGCTGCCGCCGCTCGACAAGCCGCAGAACGCCCGCGCGAAAACGCAGCCTCAGGGCGCGTTCGAGATCGCCGGCGTTCTCGGCGGCATCGGCTTCGCGTTCCAGCTGCGCGGGATCGAACGTCGCAACACCCGGCTCTTTGGCGTGTCCCCGCTGGGCACCGGGGCCGCGTCGCCCGACGAGTCGGGTCGCAAAGACAGTCGCCAGGGTGAGCACCACTGCTGCGAGAAGGAGCCAGACGACGTTGTCGCCGCCGGGAAGGAGGCGATCGACGAGGTCGCCGATCGGTTGCAAGCGGTCACCGATCCAGTCGAGCACGCCTCGCAGCGGACGCGGGAGCTCGGTCTCGTGAAAGCGTCGCTCGGCCAGGATCTGCTGCGCCTCCTCTCGCGCCTGCGCGGGATCCTCGTTCACGAGCCCTCGGTGTCGGAAGGCTTCCAGCCCGGAGGTGGTGGCCAATACGGCGGCTGGGCGCCACCGGTCGGGGGCCCCGCCTGGGGCAGGAGCGGCGGTGGCACCGGGATGTCTGCGAACGGCGGATTGGAGCCGGGCTCGCCTCCGCCTCCCAGGCGCGCCGCGAGCAGGGCGAGGTCGAAGCCCTCCTTGCGCACCCTGAGGTCGATGTACAGCACGATCGTCACCGCGGCGACGAACGGCGTCGTAATAGCCCCCGCGAGGACGGAGGCGAGGAAATTCGCCAGCACCGTCACCACCTCGCTGTCCGTCGAGAAGGTGACGCCTAGGAGCGCGGCGGTGACCGCGCCTTGAACGATCCCGGCGAGGATGGCGCCCAGGATAAGAATTGCGAAGGTCCTCCACCAGAAGCCCTTGACGAGCCTGAGCGAGCGGCCGAGCGCCCGGCGGCCTTTCGTGCCTTCGGTCAGGAGCACCGGCACAGCGACCGCCCAGGCGAAGTACAGCCAGACACCCGGCGCGATGCACGCGAGCAGGGCGAGGAAGGCGAGGACC
>JACDCN010000269.1 GCA_013817555.1 Actinomycetota bacterium | reverse complement strand
CATACACTCGCTGCGGCGCTCACCAAGAGTAGACCGGGTCTGCTCATGGAAAGTAGTCCGGCCTGATCAGGGTCTCGTGCGACGTCGCGGGACAGCGGCGCGCTGGACTCGAAGGTGGTGCGCGCGGCGCACGCCGGCGGCCGGCGACAGCTATCGCGCAACGACGATTGCCGTGGCTGCTCCTCACGGAGGCCACGGCAGTGATTCTTGAACCAGATCGGGCCTGCTACGCGGGAACCGTGGGCTCCGGGGTTCGCAGAGAGGTGCCTTCGATGCGGATCGTTGTGCAGCGGTGGCGCAGCCGGTCGAGCAGCGCGGCGACCATCGCCTTCTGGCCCAAGAAGGCGTACCACTCCTCATAGTCGAGGTTTGTCGTGATGATCGTGCACATCCGGCGTGAGTAGCGCTCCTCCATGAGCTTGAAGAACAGGTTGCTCTGCTCAGGCCGGAGGTTGAGGTAGCCGAGCTCGTCGATCACCAGGATCTCGACGCGCAGCATCCGATCGAGGAGCTTGCGCGACGAGTGGTCGGCGAGAGAGCGGAACATGTCGTCGAACAGATTCTGGGCGAGGACGAATTGGCCGCTGTGCCTTGCGAAGAGCGCCTTCAGCAGGAGGCCGGAGGCGAGGCCGGTTTTTCCCACGCCGGTGGACCCGACGAACACGACGTTGGTCCCAGTGCCGATGAAGTCGAGGTTCGCGAGTTGCTCGATCACGGCGCGCTGGACGCCGGGTTGAAGATCCCACGGAAAGGTTTCGAGCGGCCAGCGCTCGGGGAGATGCGCGCGATGGATGCGGCCTTCGAGGAGGCGCATCTGCTGGGCGTGGTGCTCCTCGCGGAGGAGACGACGGAGGAAATCGCCGTAAGACGGACCGTCCTGGATCGCAGCGGCCAGGCGTTCATCCAGGATGGTTCGGATCTGGTTCAACTTGAGGCTCCGCAGGAGCTGGTCGAGATCATCGTCCATCGTCATCCTCGTCGGTTGGAAGTCTGAAGTAGTTTCCGCGAATGTTGCGGAGGATCATCCTCTCGATTCGTTCGAGATCTACTAGGCCGAACTCGAGTGCGCGTGCGACGGCAGCCTCGACCGTGTCGGTGGGGTAGTCGAGCCAGATCCGGCGCAGCCTGCGCATGGCTTGCAGCGCTTGTCCGCCCCGTTGCACACGGAGCACGTCGCACAACGCGGCGAGCGACGGGCCGGAGGCGCGCAGCGCCTCCTCCTCGGGACTCTGCGGGCGTGGCGTGTGTTGCCGCCGAGGACTCCGGTGCTCGCGCAGCCTTTTGCGAGAACGTGACCCGTACGGCTGCTTGCTGTGTTCGGCGACGAGCTCGTGGCCGTTGAAAACCCGAACCAGATCCTCGGTCTCGTGGACCTCGACTTCGCACTCGATCAACTTCTCGGGCACCGAGTAGGCGTTGGTGTGCAGGATCACGAAGGCCTCGTCGTCGACCGTTCGGCCGTGGACCTCGACGGGCTCGGGGATCCAGGCCGGTAATGCGAGCAGCGAAGGTCGCTCGATCGCCGCGAGTTCGTCGGGGATCCCCTGGTATGATTTGTGATACGTGGCGTTGTAGGTTCGACACCAGGAGATGGCCTGCGTGTTCAGATCCTGCAGATCGCCGAACGTGCGCCCCGGGTAGAAGTTGCGCTCGACATGCCAGAACGGGCCTTCGACCCGTGCGGAGCGGTTCGCGTCGCCGACCCGATGAGACACGAACTTAAAGCCGAAGCGGTCTGCGAACGCCTTCATCTCGGGGGCCGGGTAGGCGTGGCGGCCGGTACCACCGACCATGATCACGGTAGAGTTGTCGAGCATGCACCTGGCCGAGCTGCCGCCGAGGAACTGGACGGCCCGGCTCAGGAAGACCCTCGCCTGAAACCGGTCCCACCGCGAGTAGCACTGGACGAAGCGCCGTCGCGAGAAGCACATCACGAGCGAGGCGCACTGGAGCGCTACCACGTGCCCCGCGATCTTGACGTTGTGCGGCGAGGTGTCGTGCTGCATCTCCTGGCCGGGGTCGAACTCGTACCTTCCTGCAGCTTGCTTCGGTGCGACACCGATCTCCGCATCGCGACAGAACCGGGTGAGCGTCGAGTAGGGCACCTCGACCAGGTAGCGAGCGCGCAGCTCCTCGTGGACTCGCACGAGGTTGCCGGCACAGGTGGTGGTCAATTCGCGGATCTTCTCGAGGAACGGGTCGAGTTGCCCCGCGCGCTCGATCTCCGGGACGGTTGCAGTGTTCTGATTACGCACTTTCTGAACGGACTTCCGGCTGACTCCCACCGCGTGGGCGATGAACCGCGTCCCGTGGCCCTCCGCGGCGAGCCGCAGGATGGCGCTACGCGTCTCGTGGTTCAGCACGGTCGACCTCCCGTTCCAGTGAAACGAACGCCTCGCGAGCCTGGGTCCAGGCGGCGCGACAGGGCGCATCGTTCGCCCGGGCGAACGCGCCGTCGCGGACCTGCCTTCGTGCCCGACGGCAAAGGCCGGCCACGCCCTCGAGATCCTGGACCAGCTTCTCCTCGGCGTCGACCGGCACCACCGACACCGCCTCCTCGGTTTTGAGCAGTAGTCCAGGGTTCTCCTCGATCCGGCGTCGCACCTCGGGCGGGGCCTTCCGCCACGCGGTGCAGATCCGGTCCCACTGCCGCACCGTCAAAGGCTCCTTTGCAGCGGCCGAGAGCCGACTACACGCGTCCCGATCCGCCCGCGCTAACGGCAGCAGCGACTTCATCGCTGCCTGTGCGGGAATTTTACAGGTACGAACCGCCTCCTGAACGTCCTCAGGCAGGACGCGCACGAGGCCGAGCCGCTGCGAGACCCAGCTGCGGGTGCGGTGGAGATCGGCGGCGAGCGCCACCTGGGTCCGACCGTGGGTCTCGGCAAGTTCGGCGAGGAGCCAGCCTTCCTCGAGCGCAGACTTCCGGCGGCCGGTCTCGAGACGCCAGGCGAGCACGAGCGCTTCGGCCTCGGTGACCTCGAGCCGAACCGCGGCGACCAGATCTCGGCCGAGCTGGCGGAGGGCTTGCACCCGGTGGTAGCCGTCGACCAGCACCCCCTCGCCGACCACCAGCACCGGGGATCGCTGGTCCTCCCTCGACATGGCGCCGACCAGCCGTGCCACGCGCCCGGGATCGAGGACCCGGAGCGCGGCGTACTTCAGCACGAGCGTCGATAGCTCCAGATTCATGCGCATTGCCTATGGCCCGGGCCCGGCCGCGGCCGTCTCGTCTCGCGGGGGTCGGGCTACTAAGCGGAAGGATTTTCCGCTCAGGTCCAACTGTTTCGTGGCGAACGCGTCTCGCGACCCGATCGCAACTAAGCGAAAGACTTCCTCAAGTACAACCAAGGCTTTCGCGCCCATCGCGTCTCTCGCCGCCGCTCGGCTAAGATCGGGCAAACCGAGGCCTGCTCGCACCTGCTCCTCCGGGCGCTCCCGCGCCCTCCATCGCTCGCACGCTCGT
>JACDCN010000044.1 GCA_013817555.1 Actinomycetota bacterium | reverse complement strand
GTGTCGACGCCCGCAATTCCGGCACAGTGAACGATGTGAGTCGCTCCTTCGAAGAGCTGCGCGAGACGCTCATCGTCGAGCACATCCCCCTGCACGAAGTGGAAATTCGCGTGCTCCGCGAGGCTCGTGCCGCCGAGCGAGTCGCGATGGAGATTGTCAACGGCGACGATCTCGTTCTCGTCGACGAGTCGGCGCGCAAGAGTCGTGCCGATGAAGCCGGCCCCTCCGGTGATGACGATCCGCTTCCCGCTCAGTGGCACGCCGGCGAGTCTAGTAGCCGTGTATACATCCCGTTAGGAACGTGACGTGGGGCTCTCGTCGGGGAGTACCCTGAACGTGATGCGCCGAATAGCCGTTCTCGTACTAGCCCTAGCCGCGCTTGTCTCCGGCGCGGGCGGATCGGCAGGAACGTCGTCGAACACGTCGCTGACGGTCACGTACTGGGAGGACGGGTCGAGGACCGCAAGTCGCGATACCTGGACGCTGCGATGCAACCCCGCACGCGGAACGCTTCCTCGTCCGGCCATCGCATGCCGCCGTCTCGCGGCAGGCGGGATGAAACTCTTCGCGTCGACCCCGCCCAACGTCGCGTGCACGCAGATCTACGGCGGACCGCAGGTCGCGCGGGTCGTCGGAACGGTCGCCGGCAAGCGGGTCTGGGCGACGTTCAGTCGCGAGGATGGTTGCGCCATCTCGCGCTGGGAACGCCTCTCGCCCTGGCTGCTGCCTGCCGGCGGCGTTCGTTAGCAGTCGCCCAGTTAGCATCGGCGGCCGTGAAGACGGTTCTCTTCGTCGGCGCGGGTCGCCATCAGCGCCGCGCGATCGAGCATGCACAAGGTCGCGGCCTCCGGGTCGTCGCCGTCGACCGCAACGCGCAGGCACCCGGTCTCGTCGCGGCTGACATTGCGGAGGTCGTCGACTTCACGGACGTCGCCGGCGTGACCGAGGTCGGCAGGCGACATCGAGTTGACGGCGTGCTGACCGTATCGGCCGACCGCGCGGTCCCGGTCGTCGCAGCGGTGGCGGAGACGCTCGGGTTGCCGGGAATCGGCGCCGAGACCGCTCACAGGATGACCCACAAGCTGGCGATGCGTCGGACCCTTGCCGACGCCGGGATTCCGCAACCGCCGTTCGCAGCCGTTCGCTCGGCCGAGGACTCGGCCTCCGCGCTGGAGGAATCCGGGATCCCAGCCGTTCTCAAGCCCGTCGACTCCGGCGGCCAGCGGGCAGTGTTCCGCGTGAAGAGCGTCGCCGAGCTGGAGCGGGATCTCGGGGAGGCGCTCGCCGAGTCCCCGACGAACGAGGCCATGGTAGAGGCGTTCGTGGACGGGATCGAGATGAACGGAATCGTGATCGCACGCGGAGGCGAGGCGGCCCTGCTGACACTCTCGGATCGCCTCCGCCCGCCGGGAATCGGCTTCGGCGTCGGGTGGATGCATGTCTATCCGCCCTCGATCCCCTCCGACCAGCTCGAGCGGGCGGAGCGGATCGCCGTCGAGTCGGTTCGCGCGTTGGGGCTCCGTGACGGCATCGCGTTCCCGCAGCTCATCGCCTCGCCGGACGGCAACGTCGTTGTCGTCGAGGTCGCGGCCCGCATACCCGGTGGCCAAATGGCCGACCTCGTCCGCCACGCAGTCGGAGTCGACCTCGTCGAGATCGCGCTCCGCCAAGCGCTCGGCGAGGATGTCGGCGACGAGCTTGCGCTTCCGCAGTTCTCGCAACCGCTCGCGATCCGCTTCTTCACCGCCGAGCCCGGGCCACTCCCAACCGGCCGCGTCCTCGCGATCGGGAGCCTCGATCCGGTTCTCGCCGCCGAGGGTGTGGTCCAGGCGGACACGTACCTCGAGGTCGGGGAGACGATCCGACCGGTCCGTCGTGACGGCGACCGCCGCGGCTACGTCATCGCGGTCGGCGGCACGCAGGATCAGGCCGTGCAGCGAGCCGACGCCGCCGCGGCGCTGCTGACCGTCGAGGTAGCCGCATGAGTTGCTCGTTCGACCTGGAGCACTACTGCGAGATCCTCGAAGCCGCGCGCGCCGGCGGCTATCGCTTCGCCTACTTCGGCGACGACCCGGAGCTTGGTGATCTCTTCCTCCGCCACGACATCGACCTCTCGCTCGCGGCGGCGCTCACGATGGCCGAAGTCGAAGCGGAGCTCGGAGTGCGAGCCACCTACCTGCTCATGACCGAGTCCGTCTTCTACAACCTTGCTTCGGCAGAAGGCGTGGCGGCAATCTCGCGCCTGCGGGAGCTCGGACACGCCGTCGGACTGCACGCAGTACACCCGAACGTCGTCCTCGACGAGCGCTTCGACCCCGTCGTCTCCTGGCATAACCCGAGGCCTGAGTACATGTCCGAGGAGATCACAGGCGCAGTCAACGCGTACGGCGAACGCTACTTCTCCCCGCAGACCTATCGCTCGGACTCGAACCAGCACTGGCGCGCAGGCTGCCCCCACGACGAGCTTCGCGCCGGATCGTTTCCATGGCTCCAAATCCTCGTCCACCCGGCGATCTGGGTCTACCCGGGCACGACCATGGGACAGACGATGCGGGGGTTGGTGGAGGCCGACAAGAAGCGTCGCCTCGCCCAACTCGCCGAAGACGGCATCGACCTTGACTGACGCCCGCCGCGTCGTCCATTGCCCGGTCAACACGGCGGGCGTTCCGTGGGCCAACGTCCAGGCGCTCCGCCGACGCGGCGTCGACGCCCAGCTCGTCGTGTTCAACCGGTACAAGCTTCACCCGGAGGCCGACCGGTCACTCGACCGTCGCGGCGGCTTCGCCCGTCGCCAGCTAACCCAATGGCGCGTGCTGCTCGAGCTCCTCCCGACAACCGACGTCTTCCACTTCTACTTCGGCCTTACGCTCGTGCCGCGGTCGGTGCAGTTCCCGATCCTGGGCGCGCTCCGGAAGAAGTCGGTGATGCACTACCTCGGCTCCGATATTCGCGGAAAGGCTCCAGCCGAGCTCGCCTTCGGCAAGAAGGCAGACGCGCAGCTCGTCGGCTCGTACGACGCGATACGCTGGGTGTCGGAGGCCGAGGTGATCCCGCCGGGGATTGACGTCGCCGCGATCGAGCCCGCGTTCCCAACCGCCGACCGCAGGCGACCCGTGATCCTGCATGCGCCCTCGTCGCGCCGCCGCAAGGGAACGGAGCACGTGCTAGCCGCGTGCGAGGGGCTCGACGCCGACCTCGTGCTCGTCGAGGGCCTCCACCATGACGAGGCGTTCGAGCGCTACCGCGAGGCCGACATCGTCGTCGACCAGCTGAACGCCGGCTGGTACGGCCTCTTCGCGATCGAATGCATGGCTCTCGGGAAGCCGGTCGTGACCTTCCTGCACGACGAGGCGCTCGCACGGAGCGAGCAGGCGTTCGAGACGCGTGTCCCGATCGTGAACGCCACGAAAGAGACCCTCCGGCAGCGCCTCGAGCCGCTCGTCGCAGACGCCGCCGAGCGACGCCGGATCGGAGAAGCGTCACGCGCGTACGTCGAGCAGGTTCACGACCTCGAGCAGGTCGCCGACCGCCTGCTCGCGCTCTACTCTCGCCTCTGACATGGCTCTCGGGGCGGAGCTCAGGCGGCTCGGCAAGCACTCGGCGATCTACGGGCTCGGCGGGCTCGTCTCGCGGATCCTTGCAGTCCTCCTGCTGCCCCTCTACACGCGCTACCTCTCCCCGTCCGACTACGGGAAGGTCGAGACGCTCATCGCGCTCACGACGGTCATCGGAATCGTCCTCCGAATGGGGATTCACGCCGCGTTCTTCCGCTTCTACTTCGACTCGTCCGCGCCCGAGCACCGGCGCCTAGTACTCCGCACGTCCTTCTGGTTCACGATGGCCATGGCCACGGCGGGCCTCGCAGCAGGGCTGATTCTGTCGGGGACGATCGCGGAGCTCCTCTTCGGCTCACCGGACGACTCCGAGCTCGTCATGGCGTCCTTCGTCGGCCTCTGGGCAGGGATGAACTACGAGCAGCTCACGTCGCTCTTCCGCGTGGAGGAGCGGTCGGGCGCCTTCGTCACGGCCAGCCTCGCAAACATCCTGCTCACGATCGGCGCGACGCTGCTCCTCGTCGTTGCGCTCGACCAGGGCCCGATCGGCGTCATCGTCGGAAACTTCACAGGCACGCTGCTCGTGTATGCGGCGCTGATCGGGTATCGCCGCGAGCAGCTCGGGCTCCAGTTCGACCGAAGCCTCCTCCGGGAGATGAACCGGTTCGGAGTGCCGCTCATCCCGACGGCGCTGTTTCTCTGGGTCACGAACTTCAGCGACCGGCTCTTTCTCGTGCGGCTGGCCGACACGACCGAGGTCGGCCTGTACTCGGTCGGGGTGCGTATCGCTTCCGCGATGGTGCTTCTGCTCACGGCGTTCCGGCTCGCCTGGCCGGCGTTCGCATACTCGATCGAGGACGAGCGCGAGGCTCGCCGGACGTATGCGTACGTGCTCACCTACCTCGTGCTGTTGACGACGTGGGTCGCCACCGGGCTCGCGCTCCTCTCGCCGTGGATCGTGGACTGGATCGCGGCGCCGGCGTTCGCGGAGTCGTCGCGGGTCGTCGGACCGCTCGCATTCGCGGCCGTCGCCTTCGGCGCGTACATCGTCGTGGTAATCGGCGTCGGCCGCGCACGGCGGACGCAGTTCAACTGGGTCGTGACGGGGGCGGCCGCGGCAGTGAACGTGGTGCTGAACCTGATCCTGATCCCGCGCTACGGGATGATGGGCGCCGCTGTCGCAACGATCGCCGCGTACGCGACCATGTTCGTAGGCATGGCCTGGTGGGCGCAGCGCATCTACCCGGTGCCGTACCAGTGGAGACGCGTGCTCACGGCGGCGGCGGTCGGAGTCGCTCTCGTCGTCACGGGCAAGCTGCTGGACTCGGGCTTCGCCGTGGCGTTCCTGCTCGCGCTCGCGTACCCGGTGGCGCTCGTTCCGTTCGGCTTCTACCTCCCCGCCGAGCGCAAGGCGATCGCAGCCCGCCTCCGGCCTGCGCGCTAGGCGAAGCCTCAGCCCCGGCTAACGCAGCGGGAGAAATGGCGCTCTAACCGACAAGAGCCGCGGGGTCGAGACCCCCAAGGTTCGTCAGTCGATACTGCATGACCTCGGCGCTAACGTGGAATACCCGAGACAGGTCGGACGCAAGTTGTGCGGCAGCAATGCTCTGCCGCTTCGCCAGAGTCTTGTCCAACTCGCGTTGAACGAAGTGCCGCGGCATGAGCAATTCAGCGGCACTGACGTCGCCGCGACACCATCCTGCAGACGGCCGTTTGGGTCGCCTTAAGGCGGGGTCGTCGCTAGGCGACGATCCGATACACCTGGAAGCACTCCGCGTACTCGCGGTTCACGTTGACGCCGTGGACGCGGGCAAGGTTCCAGACGTACTCGGGATCGGCATAGCGCCGGTGCTGCTGCGAGGCGTAGCGGGAGAGTGCCGCAACTTTTCGCTCGATGTGCCGCTTCTCGAGCGCGATGTACGCGCCATAGGAGAAGTCGAAGTTGTTCCATGGCACCTCGTAGCCGAGGATCGTCGTCCGCTTGAAGGCCCGCAGGCCCTCTTGGGCGATCGTCTGGTGATCCTGGTGCACATCATGGTGTGAAGGCTGGAAGACGATCTCGGGCCGCCACTCCTCCCAGAGCGCGACGAGCAGCTCGAGGATGTCCTGGCGGCGCTCGGGAAAGGTGCGGACGTCGAAGTCGTGAACCGTCAGGCACTCCTCGGGAATGCCGATCTCCGCCGTCGCCTCGCGAACTTCCCGCGCAAGCGTGTCCGGCTCGAACCCCGGCGGAAGCGAGCGAGTCGCGATCGAGAACGCGACGTACCGCACCTCGCAGCCGCCGTCGACGAGCCTCGCCATCGTTCCGCCGCACCCGAGCTCGCCGTCGTCGGTATGCGGTGCAAGGACAAGCGCGCGTTGGAGACCGTCGAGCACCGCGCTATTCAACCAGCCGTCGAGACCTCACTCGACCGCTGCCCGATACGTAGGATCACGCGCATGCGGTCGAACCGGCTGTTCGGGGCGCGCCGCTTCGTCTGGCGCGTCCGCCGGAGCGGCCCGCGTCTGGCTCGACCTCTGTCCGCCGTGCTTCCAGCGGCTCCTCCGCCACAGGATCCCATCCTCGTCCTCGGCTGCCCGCGCTCGGGCACGGGAGCCCTGCTCGAGGCGCTTCTTCGGAGCCCCGACCTCCGCTCCGTGCAGAGCGAAGGGCACATCCTCTGGGACGAGTTCCACCATCCCCGTGACCGCGGCTGGGATTCCGATGCACTGGGCGAAAGCGACGTCAGCGAGCGCGAGCGCGAGTTCGTTCGGCTCGCGATTCGCTGGTGGACACGCGGTCGGCGCTTCGTCGACAAGACCCCGGCGAATTGCCTCCGGATCCCGTACCTGGAGGCATTGCTTCCCGGCGCGATCTACGTCTTCCTGCATCGCCGGGCGCCGGACAACGTGAGCTCGCTGATGGAGGCGTGGAAGGCCCGGCCCAGGTTCGTGAAGTACCGTCTCCCAGAGCCACTGAGCGGTCTCGGTCCGCTGAACGGGAACCTCTGGAGCCTCGTCCTCGTGCCCGGATGGCGGGAGCTGCGATCCGCATCGCTCGAGGAGATCTGCGCGCACCAGTACATCGCGTGCAACGAAGCGGTGCTCGCCGCGCGCGATCGGATAGAGCCTTCTCGGTGGATCGAGATCGCGTACGAGGATCTCCTCGCCGATCCCGTCTCGGAGCTCCGGCGCCTGTACCGACAGCTGGGTCTGGAGGTCGTCGAGAAGACGCGCGAGGAGGTGCTCGCCCGCATACCCGCCAGGACGACGCTCACCGATCCCGAGCCCGAGAAGTGGCGAAGGCAGAATCCCGAGGCAGTCGAGCGAATCCTTCCTCTCGTGGCCGAGGTCGAGCGACGACTCGGCTATGAAGCGGTCAACCTCGTGGGCGCGTAGGCATGGAACACACGGAAGCCGCCCAAGTCTGCGCGTTGGCGGGCGCGCTCGGCTCGGTGCTCGTTCTCGTGCCGCGCCGACGCGCGCTACTCCTTCTCGGGCTCGCGCTACTCGGAGCAGCAACCCTCGGCATCGTCCGCTCGCTGGCCGGCGACGAGGACCTCGCGACGCTGTTCGACGATCCTGCGGGGGTGGTCCTCGTTGCCGTGGGTATCGCGGCAATGACCCTAGGCGCGATCCCACTTGTGCGGTACCCGGCCGCTGTCCCAGTCGCCCTGCTCGTCGCTGCGCCCTTCCGAATCCCTGTCCAGGTCGGAGCTGAAGAGGCATTCCTGCTGCTCCCCCTCTACCTCGTGCTCGCCTCGTCCGCGCTGGCGCTCGCGTACAGGACGCTCCGAGGCGCGCAGTTGACGCCTCCACCGCTCCTGCTCGCGCTCCCGGTCGCGGCTTTGGTGGCGTTTACGGCGGTCTCGTTCGTCTGGACACAGGACGAACGCGAGGGGGGAGTCATCCTGGCCTTCTTCCTGTTTCCCTTCGTCGCAGGGCTCGCGGTCGTTGCGCGCGCCCCCGTCAGCGACTGGCTACCCAGGGCGTTGCTCGTGACGCTCGTCGGCCTCGGCGTGATGTTCGCAGCGATCGGCATGTGGCAGGTGCAAACGCGCACCCTCTTCTTCGCCCGCGATCTCGAGGTTGCGAACGCGTACACGAGCTTCTTCCGGGTGACGTCGCTGTTCAAGGATCCGAGTCTGTACGGGCGCTATCTGGTCGTGCCCATCGCGGTGCTGATCGTCGTTCTCTGGCTACGTCGCGGACGTCCGGCGGAGTGGGCCTCGATAGCAGTCCTGATCGCGGTGCTCTTCGCGGGGCTCTTCTACTCGTATTCGCAGTCGAGCTTCGTCGCCCTCTTCGTCGTGACCTTCGCGATCACCCTTCTCGGTGCGAGCCGCCGGCTCCGAATCGCCCTCGTCGCCTGCGCTCTCGTCGCGACGCTCGCGGCCGCAGCCGTCGCCGCTGACGCGGTGAACGGCCGCTCGGCCCGGGACGTCACGAGCGGGCGCTCACGGCTCGTATCGATCACGATCGACGTCTTCGAGGTCAACCCGGCGGTCGGCGTCGGCGTCGGAAGTCAGCCACGCGCGAGCGGCGAAGCCGCGGGGCGCCGCACCGGGCGGCGGAGCGCATCGCATACGACGCCGCTGACCGTGCTCGCCGAGCTCGGCCTTATCGGCTTCATCTTGTATCTCTGGCTGCTCGGCGCCTGCGCTTGGGCGCTGTGGCTCCTCGCGAAGCAGGATCGGATCTTCGCCGTGGGACTGGCGGCTGTTCTCCTCGTGCTCGTCGTGCACTCCCTCCTCTATGCGGGCTTTTTCGAGGATCCGCTCACATGGGGCGTTTTCGCGCTCTTGGCCGCGGGAATCGCGAGAGCTCGGGAAGCTCCTCGGCTGCTGGCACACTGACCCCGGGGGCCGACGGCCCCGGTCTTATCCATATGCCAAGAGCTCTAAAGTGGATTCTCCTCGCTCTCTCGGTGCTCGCGCTGGCACTCGGCGGGCTCCTCCTCGCAATCGGGCTCACGAATGACCCGCCGCGGGGCGCGCTCGACACCGAGCTCGATGACGTCACCGTCTCAGTCCCTACGCTCCCTACGGCGCCCGAGCCTCCGCCTAAGCCGAAGCCTCCAAAGCCGACAGACGACCAACGCTGTTGGCGCACATTCGGAGCCGATCCCCAGCGCTCGCTCGCCCGACCTGATGCTCCGCTCGGTCTTCCGGGACGCAAGCCGCTGTGGTCGCGCGGGCTGCGGAGCTACATCGAGTTTCCGCCCACCTACTGTGAGGGCGACCTCTACGTCAACACCTTCGAGGGAGCGACCTACGCGATCGATGCGGAGTCGGGCAAGGTGCAGTGGCGACGCCGGGTCGGCGGGACCCTGCCTTCCAGCCCCGCCATCGACGGGCCGCGCGTGATCGTTAGCTCCCAGGCGGGCACTGTCACCGCACTCGAACGTGAGAAGGGACGGGTGGTCTGGCAGGTGCGTACGGCCGGGAAGGTCGAGTCCTCACCGGTCGTCGTCGACGGCCTCGTCTACTTCGGCTCGCACGACGGCAGGTTGTTTGCGGTGCGTGCAGCCACAGGACAGGTGCGCTGGGCATACCGAACCGGCGGGCGGATCAACTCGAGCCCCTCGGTGTTCGGTGGTCGGGTGTGCGTCACCACGTACGCGGGATCGTTCGTCTGCCTGAATCGGAGGACGGGGCAAGAGCTCTGGACGACCTACATCAGGCGCGACACCTTCCGCTACGAGAGCTTCTACGCGAGTCCGTCCTCGGACGGGCAACGCATCTACTCGGTGGCGCGCTCAGGCAAGGTCGTGGCTCTCGACGCCGAAACCGGCAGCATCGCCTGGACGGGTCGCGTCGGCGGTCTCGGCTACACGACCCCTGCTGTCTCCGGCGAGCGCGTCTTCGTGGGCGGCTTCGACGGTCGCATCCGCGCGCTTCGAGCGACCAGCGGTAACGAGCTCTGGAGCACTGAGCTCGAGGGCAGGATCCTCGGCGCGCCGGTTCTTATCGGCGAGAACGTGTTCGTCTCGACGTTGGAGAAGCGGACGTACGCCTTGCGCGCGTCGGACGGGAAGATCGTCTGGCGCCTCCCGCTCGGCAGGTACTCGCCCGGCATCGCGACCGAGAAGACGTACTTCTTCTCGCTCAACGGAAGGCTCTTGGCTATCCGCGGGCGGGACGTTCGGCCGTCGTCGTAAGCGGAGGATGCCGGCGGCGCCAGAGCGGCGAGCGCTGGGTTGCTGACACCGCCGCGTTCCAGGCGCCTAGGGTCGCGCGATAGCGCGCGAGGGCGAGCTTCGCCCCACGGCTTGACTCTCCCGGCGGCTGCGAGAGGTCGTAGCCGAGCTGTACCAGCAGGTCTCCCGCGATCGCCTCGAACGCGCAGATGTCCGCGGCGACCATCTCCGTTCGCCAGTCTCGGACGCCCGGAGTCAGAGGCTGCAAGAGCCGCTGCTGATGCGGCTTCTTGGAGACGTCGACCGCCCGGGTGTAGTCGAGCATCGCGGGCTCGTACGGGAGGCTCGCGAACGTGCAGATTGCTCGGATCACCGTTTCCGGCCCGGCGACCAGATCCTCGTACCGAACCTCCAGGTACCGGGCCGACCCCACGCGCAATCCGAGCTGGCGCGCCGCGGCGACCTCCGTACGCCAGAGGCAGGCGAACTCGGCGGGCGTGTCTGGATGAGCCCACGTCTGGGCGAACGTCCCCTCGGGCATGCGCAGGAACGAGAGCGCCGCGTCGCGGCCGTCGCGGATCAGATGGACGTACTGCGCATCCGGGAAGAGCCGCTCGAGAAGCGGTAGGTGACGCATGTACATCGGGGTCTTGTCCCCCCAGCGCGGCTTGGCTTGCTTTGTCGCGTACGCCTCGTAGACCGCCGCAATCGCCCTGCCGGGGCTCGCCGAAGACCGCAAGTGCGACGCGACATCCGCGGGCGTAAGACCCCAGGCGGCCGGTGCCGGCAGGCGGCTCACGTCGTCGAGGAACCTCTCGCGATCGACCTGCCCACGATGCCGCCGCGCGAGCAACGGGATGAAGAACGACTCATCCGGGATCGCGATACCCGGCGAACGATCGAGAACGACGCGGAGCAGCGTCGTGCCAGACCGGCTGACACCGAGGACGAAGAGCGGCGCTGTCACTCGCTCTGCGGTTCGGTGACGACGACCTCCGCGCTGTCCGCGAAGCGTCCACGGAGCGAGACATAGACCCGGTACACCCCGGCGGTCTCCGGAGCCCGCAGGACGAGGACTCGCTTGCGACGGACTCCCCGCTCACCGGCAAAGAGCCATCGGTAGGAGACGGCGTCGGTCAGGACTCGAACCGAGAAGCGCTTTCCTGCGACGACCTCGATCCGGTCGGGTGTCAGCTCGATGTAGCGCGCAACGACAGGGATGATCCGCCGCGTGCTCGAGCGGTTGCCGGCTCGATCGAACGCACGCAGGCGGATCTCGTACGTTCCCGGGCGTACGGGCTGACCGCTCACGCGCCCGAACCAGATCAGCTGCCCCTCGGTCGAGCGGAACTTGGAGAGGACGCGACGCCTGCCGTCGACGAGCATCATCGCGCGTGCCTGCTCGTCGGTCTCATACCGAGCGGTGACGCGATCGCGACGTCCGTCTCCGTCCGGCGAGAAGACCTGCGGCAATACGCGGAGCAGCC
>JACDCN010000043.1 GCA_013817555.1 Actinomycetota bacterium | reverse complement strand
CGTCGAAGGCGACCGGCTCGACGAGGTCGTCCGCCTCCTCACGATCACGCGGCTGGGCGAGGGGGTCGACAGGCGGAAGAAGCTCCTGCCCGTCCCGATCACACGTGTGCGCAATGCGCTCACCGAGTTTCGCCGGGAGCTCGAGCAGCACGGCGCGACGCGAACGCTCGCGATCGCGACAAGCGCGGTGCGCGACGCGGAGAACGGCGAGGCGTTCCTGGGCGAGATCGAGTGGAGCTACGGATTCACGACGCGGCTTCTCGACGGCAGCGAGGAGGCGGCGATGATGGTCCGCGGAGTCACCGCAGGACGGGCTCCGCTCGAAGACACGTTGGTCGTGGACATCGGCGGGGGGTCGACCGAGCTCGTCGTCAGCTCGAACGGCGCGGAACCGGCCGCGTCGACAAGCCTGGACGTCGGCTGCGTGCGGCTGACGGAGCGCTTTCTGGGATCGGACCCTCCCTCGCGGCCGGAGCTCGCCGCTGCGGGCGCCTACGTCCGCTCACTCCTTCCGGGCTACGAGGCGCAGAACGCCGTCGGAGTCGCAGGCACGGTGACGACGCTGGCCACGCTCGACGTCGGCCTCTCCGAGTACGACCCCGAGCGAACCCACGGGCATCGGATCTCCAGAGACGCGGTCGAACGCCAGCTCGAGCGTCTCGCCGCGATGACGCTCAGCGAGCGACTCCAGGTTCCGGGCCTCGAGCCCGGACGCGCGCCCGTGATCGTCGCGGGGATCGTCGTCCTGCGCGAGGTCCTGGACGCCTATGGACTGGACGAGATCGAGGTGAGCGAGCGCGACATCCAGCACGGCGCGGCGTTCGCAGCCGCCGAGCTGCCCGAGCCAGAGGAGGGCGCAGCGCCTCCGGGCGCCTACACCTGCTGCTGACCCGTCACGCCGCGAGCGCAATGAAGGGCGCGGCGCGCAAGCGCTCGAAGATGGCCTCGGCCTCGCGTCGCGCGTCCTCGTCGCCGCCGCAGCGCCAGACCCCGAGCAAGGCATATGCGTTCTCGACCACCGATCCCCACTCAGCCCAGCCTGCTGCGCCCTCCCGATAGAGGCTCGCGGCCTCGGCGACCTCCCCACGCGCCTCGCAGAGCAATGCCCGCGAGGACGCTAGGGCGCTGCGAGCGACAGGGCCAGGTGCGTCAGACGCGGCTCGCACCAACCGCTCTGCAACATCGGCTCGCCTTGCAGCGACGCAGATTCGGGTGACGACAGGGAGCGCACCGAGAACATCCACCCTCGCGCGATCTGCGAAGCTCGCGAACTCCTCCACCAGGGAAACTGCATCGTCGAGCCGCCCACGCAGCGCCGAGACGAGAGCGGCCTGGATCAGTGCAGGGCCGACTGCCTGGGGGTCGCCGATCTCGCGCGCACGCGGCAGAAGGATGGCGACGTCACGCTCAGCCTCATCGAGTCTTCCCCGCTGCGCGAGGGCGGCAGCGCCGACGGTGAGCGCGGTGATCTCGATCTGCGTGCCTCCGTGCTCTCGGTCCCAGCGCACGAGCTCGTCGGACTCGCGGAGGAGCTCGTCCCACTCCCCGAGCTGGTAGAGGTACGTGAGCAACGCTGCTCTCGTCCACATCACGTTGTGCATCAGTCCACGGCGTTGCGAGAACTCGAGCGAAGCCTCTGTCAGCTCCCGACCGGCGGCAAGGCTCTCGAACATCGCGACCATCTCGCCGAGGTTGAGGTACGAGACCGCCGTCTCGATCCCGAGGCCGAGCCGAAGCGACAGGGCGAGCGCCTCGCGAAGGTCGTCCAGCCCTGCGAGGTCGCCGAGATTGATGCGCGCTAAGCCGCGCATCATGAGACTGCGGACGACGTTCTCGATGCCGAATTGCCCGGCAAGGGCGATTGCCTTCTCGGCCCACGCCACCGCTTCGTGCGATCGCCCGCCGATCGCGTCGGCGCCAGCGGCACGCTCGTACGCCGCGACGAGATCCGGGCCCGGGTCGCGTTCGAGAATCGCGATTGCCTCGAGAGTCAGCTCGCGGGCGCGAATCGTGTGTCCGTGGCGCCAGAGCGCTCGTGCCAGACCGAGCATGGCGACGGCGGCCATGTGGTCGTCGTCCGCGGACCGAAGTGCCTGTTGCGCCTCCTCGTAGGCCTCCTCGGCCTCGGGAAGACGACCTTGCTCCTGGAGCGAGTCGCCGAGCTTCACGAGTGGGACCGCACGCGCCGAGCTCTCACCCGAGAGCTCCAGGGCACGGCGGTACGACGCCTCGGCCGCGGCCATGTCGAGCCGCATCGCTCGGTCTCCCGCGAGGATGAGGAAGCGCGCAAGACGAGGCTCGAGCTTCGTCTTGATATCGCGCTCGCCCGCTGCACGCCCGAGCTCGAGTGCTTGCTCGTAGTGGTGGACGAGGATCTCCGCGTGGTCGGAGACGCGCTCGTCTGCCTCACCTTCGATCCACTCGGCGGCCTGCACGTGCTTCGCCGCTCGGGCGCCACGCGGGATCTGCTCGTACGCGACGTCGCGCACGAGCACGTGCCAGAACGAGAACTCCTCCTGGTCACGCATCGACGACACGCGCGCGGGTCGGACGAACTCGCGCCTCACGAGATCGCGCACGCCCGCGAGGACATCCTCACGTGAGCGGTCGCCCATCTCTGCCAGCACTCCTGTCCAGAAGACTTTCCCTAGGACCGAGGCGTCGTGGAGAAGCGCCTTGAGTTCAGGGGCGAGCGTGTCCAGCCGCGCAGCGATGAGTGCCTGCACGGTTTCCGGCAGCGATACCTCACCGGAGTCCCCGCGATCGACGTGCATGCGCACGAACTGCTCCGTGTAGAGCGGGTTGCCGCCGGCGCGCTCGAGCAGCGCGGCCTGTGTCTCGGCGGGTAGGACCGAGCGCTCCAGCAGGGCAGAAACGAGACGTGCGGTGTCCTCGTCCGAGAGCGGCGCGAGCCCGACCGTCGCTGAGTTCCGGCGGCCGCCTCCCCAGCCCTGTCGCACGTCGTGAAGCTCCGGGCGGGCGGTTGCGAGAACCATCAACGGTACACCGGCAGCCCAGTCGAGGAGGTGCTCGACGAAGTCGAGCAGCGCGCTGTCGGCCCAGTGCAGGTCCTCGAGCACGAGCACGGTCGGGCGCTGGGCGGCGAGCGCCTCCAGGTAGCGGCGCCAGGCCGAGAACGCCTCCTCGCGACCCACGCCGGCAACCTCGTCCTGGGCACCGACGAGCGGCGCCAGCCGCTCCGTGAACCACGCGCGCTCGGACTCGTCCTCGACTGCTTCCGTGACCGAGTGCGAGAGCTTCTCGAGGGCTTGCGCCGGCGAGTCCGTCTCGAGGACACCCGCTTCCGCCTTCACGATCTCCCCCAGCGCCCAGAATGTGATCCCTTCCCCGTACGGAAGACAACGACCCTGGCGCCAGCGCACCAGGTCCGAGCGCCGGTCGATCTCCTCACGGAACTCCCAAACGAGGCGGCTCTTCCCCACTCCCGGCTCCCCTACCACGGTGATGAGCTGTGCCGACGGCTCCGCGAGCGCACGGGCAAACGTCTCTCCCAAGAGCGCGAGCTCCGAGTCGCGACCGACGAAGAGCGTCTCCGCGCGGAGCTCGGTGTCCACACCGAAACGGCTGCGTGCCTCGGATGCACGCCAGACCGGTATGGGCGCCTGCTTGCCTTTGGCCGCGACCGGTTCGAGCGGCTCGAACCCGATCGCACCCTCGGCCGAGCGCATCGTCGTAGCGTCCACGATGACGACGCCGACGGGCGCCGCACTCTGCAGCCGCGCCGCGGTGTTGACGACATCTCCGGCGACGATGCCCTCTCCTCGCTCGGGTCGTGCTCCGAGTGTGACGACGGCCTGGCCGGTGGTCACGGCCGCGCGCACCGCAACGTCGAGCCCTTCTGCGCGCAGCCCCTCGATCGTCTCCAGGATCCGGAGCGCGGCGCGAACGGCCCGCTCGGCATCGTCCTCGTGGGCAACGGGTGCACCGAATACCGCCATCACCGCATCGCCGATGAACTTCTCGACCGTGCCGCCGAACCGCTCGATATCTGCCTTGACGCGCTCGTGGTACGGGCGAAGCGTGGCTCTGACGTCCTCGGGATCGGCACGGTCGGAGCGATCCGTGAAACCCACGAGATCGACGAAGAGGACGGAGACGACCTTGCGCTCCTCGCCTTTGGGCGCAGGTTCACCCAGCGACCCACCGCACGCAAGACAGAAGCGGGCGCGATCCAGATTCTCCTCGCCGCACGCGGGACAGACCTGCATGCGCTGATCTTCGCAGCGCGGGGAAGTGGCGTCTATGCGGCCGGAGGGAGATCCAGCGGCTCGAAGTCCTCCTCGATCGGCTCCTCGTCCTCCGCCAGGCGCCGTTGTAGCACGCTCCGCGAGAGAACACCGATCAAGCGCCCTTCCTCGTCCACGACCGGAACGCGCTCGGCGTCGTGCTCCTCCAGGAAACGGAAGGCATCCTCGAGCGGTACGTCGGGCCCGATGGTGTGATCGGGTGGCTCGGCGATCTCGCCGAGCGTCGTCGCACTCGGCTCACGTCCCGCTGCCACAACCTCGCGCACGAGCGTCTTTCGCGTCACGACGCCGACCAGCCGCTCGTCGTCGGTCACGTAGATCGCACGCACCTCCGGTCTCTGTAAGAGCTCGCCCGCAGCCTGCGCGGATGCGTCGGCCGGCAGGCGGCCCGGGTGGGAGACCATCGCATCGCGCACGCTGTTCACGGGAAGATCCCTCGCGCCTCGAGGGCGTTCGAGACCTCGCGGATCCCGGAGACGAGCGCAGCCGTGCGCAGCGAGACCTCACGATCCTCCGCGAGATCCCAAACACGGTCGAATGCGTCGGAGAGCTTCTCCGCGAGCTTCGCGCGGATCTCGTCACGCGTCCAGAAGAGGCGGCCGAGATCCTGAACCCACTCGAAGTAGGAGACGGTCACGCCGCCCGCGTTCGTGAGGATGTCAGGCAGGACGAGAATCCTTCGCTCACCGAGAATCTGGTCGGCCTCGAGCGAGGTCGGGCCGTTCGCGCCCTCCGCGATCATGCGCGCTCGTACGCGCCACGCATTCTCGCCCGTGATTTGGTCTTCCCGCGCGGCAAGGACGAGGATGTCGCAGTCGAGCTCGAGGAGCTCCTCGTTCGTCACCCGAAGCCCGGCGGTGCAGCCTTCGAGCGAGCCGTGGAGATGCGCGTACTCCTCCAACGCGGGAATGTCGAGCCCGGCCTCAGAGTGGATGCCGCCGGACACGTCCGATACGGCGACTACCCGCGCGCCGAGTGCGTGAAGCTCGTGAGCGGCAATCCCACCCACGTTGCCGAACCCCTGGACGACACAGCGTTGAGCATCGAGTCGCCAGCCCAGCTTGTCGCAGGCTCGCATCATGACCATAACCACGCCGGCACCGGTCGCCTCGTGCCGGAACACGGAGCCGCCGATCGAGATCGGCTTTCCGGTCACGATCTCGGGTACGGCGTAGCCTCGCTGCATCGAGTACGTGTCCATCATCCACGCCATGGTCTGCTCGTTCGTGGCCATGTCCGGCGCGGGGATGTCCTCCTGCGGTCCGATCACCGGCAGGAGGTCGGAGGTGAAGCGGCGCGTCAGCCGCTCGACCTCGGGCAGCGACATGGAACGCGGTTCGCAGCGGACTCCTCCCTTGGCCCCGCCGTAGGGCAGGCGGAGCAGCGCGCATTTCCACGTCATCCACATGGCGAGCGCCGCGCACTCGCCGAGCGACACCTCGAGGTCGTAGCGGATCCCGCCCTTCGTGGGTCCGAGGATGCTCGAGTGCTGCACGCGATACCCGGGGAAGACGACCCGGTGCCCCTCGTCCATCCGAACCGGGATGCTGACGATGATCGAGCGCTCCGGATAGCGGAGACGCTCGGCGATGTCGTCGGGAATGTCCGCGACCGGAACCGCCTGGTCGAACTGCGCGACGGCCATGCGATACAGCGGCGTATCCCACTCGAGCGGGGCATGGGCAAGCGCTTCAGGCGGGCTCGCCACGGCGCGGGGAGTGTACCGGCGGCGAGCCGTCCGCCCCGTCCCTCAGGTGCCGGGGGTGGGAGTCGAACCCACACGTCCCGCGAAGGGACACCTGCTTTTAAGGCAGGCGCGTCTCACCGTTTCCGCCACCCCGGCGGACGCAGTGTAGGAGGTCGGTATCAGTGCACGAGTCCATCGTCTTGTGGGCGACAGCCGCGCTCCCGTAGGATCGAAGCATGATGCGGTTCGCGGCGCCTCTGCTTGCAGCTTTGGCACTCGTCACGCTCGCCGCCTGTGGCGGTGGGGACGAGGCGGAGCCGGAGGAGCCTGCCGCGCTCGCGCAGCGGGTGCTTACAGAGGAGGACGCACCGGGCTCGAAGCCCGATCCGGTCGAGACACGTCAGACGACGGTCGACTTCGACGAATTCATCGATGTCCTGAACAACGTGGCTATCGATCCGGACGCGGAGGAGTTGAACGACGTCTTCACGGAAGCCGGCTTCCAGGCGGCGATTATCGACACTCGTTTCTACGGCGAGGAACACGTTGGCGGCGCGCCCCACATCACGTCGTCGGTCATTCAGCTCCAGTCCGAGCAAGGGGCGAAGGACGCACTCGAATGGATTCACGCCGACGACATGAAGCCCTGTCCGAAGACCTGCGCCGTTCAAGTCAGCGAGTTCGACGTCGACGACATCTCAGACACGCCGGGCGTTCACCGGAGCCAGAGCGCGGAGGACATCGAGGCCGTCGGAGCCGACGACGATATGCCGTTCGACTCCTATCGAATCGCCTTCACCGACGGATCGTTCGTCTACACGGTCGACCTTCATGGCCCGTACGGATCCGTAACCGAGGATGAAGCGACGGACATCGCACACGCTCTCCATGAGCGCGTCGGCGACCTGTCGTCCTGAGCCCGCTAGTTGTTGCCGGGGAGCAGCGAGCTCGCCGGGAACCGCTCCGGGCCCTTGAACTGAAAGCCGTCGAAGAACGCAGAGAACGCCGCGTCGTTGAAGGCCGTGCACGTCGCCAGGTACCCCTTCTCCTCTCCATCCTCCGACACCCAGGCCCCCAGCGCGATCTCGTCTGCGAGATTCGGATAGGGAGCCAGCAAGGTTCCTCTCTCGTTGGAGTCGTAGAACCGTCGCAGCTCGGCAACGACGGCGTCCGGCACTTCGTCGCCGTAGAAGATGTAGATGCCGCCATGCTCGAGGTTGTGAATCACGCGAGCGAGCTGGAGCGACTCTTCGTATGCGCCCCAGATCACGGTGCCGAGGTTCCCTGCGTCGTCGAAGCCGAAGTGAGGCCCGCTCGTCGGCGGCTCGGTGTTCCAGTCGGACGTTTCGTCGGACCCGAGCGAGTGTTGTCCGCGCTGAGCCTTCACCGCCTGCAGCTCGCATCCCGCCGCCTCGAGGTCGGTGCGCACCTCTTCCGGGCTCGGGTCGTTGCCGCCAAAACCGACGAGGAAGACTGCGGCCGCAAGCGCCGCGAGAGCGACGATCGCTCCAGCGCCGTACAGCAACATGCGACGGTTCCGAGCGGGATCGTCCGGTCTCGGAGTCGTGCGTTGCTTCGGGGCTCGGACGCGGGGTTTGTCGGCCATGGCCGCGGGCGAATGTAGCAGGAGGGCCTGTTCGGAAAGTGGTCACGCCGGATGACACGCGACACGTGCCGCGAGGCAAGGACGCAGGGAGCGTCAATATGCGGGCATATTGGCGCGACCGAGGACGCGGCTTCGCGGTGCGTGGCGCGTGCTAGGCGGCCTGATCCACCTTCTGGACAGGCCCTCGAGCCTCGGTTGCGCCCGTGTTGCGGACCGCTCCGTCCGCCGGACGCTCTAGCGTTCGTCGACCCTATGGTTATTCTTGCCCTCGTCATCGGAATCGCGGCAGGCGCGGTCGGCGCCTACATCGTGGTGCGGCCGGCTCTGGTCGAGCGGCGTCGGCGCGTGAACGAGGTGGTCGAGCTCACGAGCGAGCTGGCCGGCACGCGTGCGGAGCTCACCGCCGAGCGGAACGTGCTCGACGAGCGGCTCGCCGCCGCGGTCAAGACGCTCTCGTCGGAGGCTCTCGACGCCAACAGCGCACGCTTCTTGGAGCTCGCCGATTCACGTCTATCCGGATACGTGCGCCCGCTCAAGGACTCGCTCGAGCGGATGGACCGGCAGCTTCGGAGTGTCGAGCGGATTAGGCACGAGGCCTACGGCAAGGTCACCGAGGGCCTTACTTTGCTTCGTGGCGACCAGGATCGGCTCCGGATCGAGACGGGAAACCTCGTTACCGCCCTGCGCGCGCCACATGTGCGCGGTCGCTGGGGCGAGATCCAGCTCAAGCGAGTGATCGAGATGGCAGGGATGATCGAGCACTGCGACTTCGACGAGCAACGTTCGACCACCGACGAGGACGGCAATGTGCTCAGGCCCGACGTCATCGTGCGACTCCCGGGGGAGAAGCAGATCGTCATCGACTCGAAGGTTCCGCTCGTCGCGTACCTCGATGCCGTCCGTGAGGACGCGTCGGATGACGAACGCCGCGAGCGACTCCTCGATCACGCGCGCCACGTTCGGGAGCACATCCAGCGGCTCGGCCAGAAGGCGTACTGGCGGCAGCTTCCTGCGACGCCCGAGTTCGTCGTCATGTTCCTCCCGGACGAGACGTTTCTGCGCGCCGCGCTCGAGCAGGACGGGTCGCTGATCGAGCTTGCGGTCTCCAACAACGTCATTCCCGCGTCGCCCACGAACCTCATCGGACTGCTCCGCGCAGTGCACTACGGATGGCAGCAGGAGACGATCGCCGAAAGCGCCCGCGAGGTGAGCGAGCTCGGACGCGAGCTGTACAAGCGCCTCGCGACCATGGGCGCGCACATGGGAAGACTCGGGAAATCGCTCGACGGCGCCGTCAAGTCCTACAACGAGACCGTCGGCTCGCTCGAGCGCCAGGTGCTCGTCCAGGCGAGACGTTTCGAGCGGCACGGAATTACCGGTATCGAGCAGCCAGAGTTGCAACCGATTCAGCGCCAGACGCGGCCTCTCGCCGCCGCGGAGCTCGTCGATCCGGCCGAGGCGCCCTTCGAGGCCCTCTCCGCCGGCGCAGATGCGGCCTGAACTCGATGCCAGGGAACACGAGAAGATGTCAGACCGTTTTCATTGGTAGCCCCGCACTGCGGGGCTAACCTTCTGAGTGGAGATGGATCTGTGAATGACGTGCGCGACGTGATCATCATCGGTGGCGGTCCCGCCGGCTACGCGGCAGCCCTGTACACGGCCAGAGCTAATCTCCGGCCGCTCGTGATCGAGGGCTTCAACTGGGGCGGCCAGTTGATGATCACCAGCGACGTCGAGAACTATCCGGGCTACGCGGACGGGATCCTGGGACCGGCGATGATGGCCGACTTCCGCCGCCAGGCGGAGCGCTTCGGGGCCGAGTTCGTCACCGACGACGTCACCCGCGTCGATTTCGCGGAGCGTCCGTTCCGGGTCTACATCGGGGACGAGGAGCACCGCGCGGACGCCGTCATCGTGGCGACCGGTGCGAGCGCCAGGCAAATCGGACTGCCGTCGGAGCAGGTCCTCCAGGGCCGCGGCGTCTCCTACTGCGCGACCTGCGATGGCGCCTTCTTCCGCGACAAGACCGTCGTCGTCGTCGGCGGCGGAGACTCGGCGATGGAGGAAGCGACATTCCTGAGCCGGTTTGCCAACAAGGTTGTGATCGTGCACCGGCGCACGGAGTTCCGCGCCTCGCCGATCATGGTCGATCGCGCCCGCGGGAACGAGAAAATCGAATTTGTCCTGAACGCCGTCGTCGAAGAAGTGCTCGGCGAGGCGGAAGGGCACGTGACGGGTGTCCGGATCCAGGACACGGCAACAGGCGAGACGCACGTGCTCGACGCGGACGGCGTCTTCGTCGCGATCGGCCACGATCCGACCACGGCGCTCTTTCTCGACTGGCTCGACCACGACGAGCAGGGCTATCTCGTGACAGAAGCTGGCTCGACACGCACCAACATCACGGGTGTCTTCGCGGCCGGCGACGTGCAGGACCACACCTACCGCCAGGCGGTCACCGCGGCAGGCTCGGGCACGATGGCCGCACTCGACGCTCAGCGCTTCCTCGAGGAGCAACAGCACCTCCCGGAAGTCGCCGCGACGTCCGCGTAGCACCGGTTTCCGACCGAAGCCGTCGTTACGCTCAGCCGTCGTGAGCGCCCGCTGGATCGACCTCCTCGATCCGACCCAGGAGGAGCTTCTCGGTGCGCTCCCTGCCGGAGTCGATCCGGCTGTCTCGGAGGCGCTCGCGGCGCGACCCGGCGGCGAGCACACCCGGCCGCTGCTCGAGGGTCACGGGTCGTACGTTCTCGGGATCTTCCTCGATGGCCAGCCGGTTGCCGAGGAAGATCGCATCGTCTACCGGGAGGTGGGCGTCGTCGCGACTCCAGAGCTCATCGTCACGGTTCGAAAAACACCAGAAGGCGCGGAGCCTTGGAGTCCTGAGCCGCTCGAGAACGCTTCCGCTCGCGGAGCATCGGTCGGCGAGCTCCTTTTCCGGCTCATCGACGATGTGGCCGCGTCCTTCCTGGACGTCGTCGTCGCCATCGACTCCGAGATCGACGAGTTGGAGGATCACATCGACGACTGGCCGAGCGAAACGGTGCGCAGGCGGGTGGGAAGCTTGCGACACGATCTACTGCACGCGCGGAGAACCGTGGGCGCGATGCGCGGGTCCGTGCGGCGGATCGTCGACAAGCGTCTCGACATCGGTGACGAGAGGCTCTTTCCGGAACCGGTCGAGCGCATGGTCGCGAACACGTACGAGACGCTGATCGGCGCGGGCGAGGAGCTGGAGGTCGCACGCGATCTTCTTTCGAGCGTCCGCGACTACCACCAGTCGGTCATCGCGGAACGGCAGAACGACATCATCAAGACGCTGACGGTCATCGCCTCGCTGGTCTTCGTTCCGACCTTGATCGTCGGCTTCTATGGACAGAACTTCGCGCCGGCCTTCGACGAGGACTACTGGACGCTCACGTTCTCGACCGGCCTCATCCTCGGATCGACAGTTCTCCAGCTCGCGCTCTTCCGTTGGCGCGGCTGGATCTAGATCTTTGATGTCACAAGCGTCGTTCGAGGCCGACCTCTCGGCGTGGAACGCCTGGCATCCGAGCGAAGCAGCGCGGCACCTGGCCCGTGTCGACGCGGCTTGGTACGTGACAGCCGGCTGGGCGCTCGACCTCTTTCAGG
>JACDCN010000268.1 GCA_013817555.1 Actinomycetota bacterium | reverse complement strand
GCCAGACACAGGCGAGCAGGCGCTCGAGATCACCGAGCTCTTGATTCGCTCAGGCGCGCTCGACATCGTCGCGATCGACTCGGTCGCCGCCCTTGTCCCCAAGGCGGAGATCGAGGGAGAGATGGGTGACAGCCATGTCGGACTCCAGGCCCGCCTCATGAGTCAGGCGCTGCGCAAGCTCGCGGGCACGCTGAATCGCACCGACACGATCTGCATCTTCACGAATCAGCTGCGCGAGAAGATCGGCGTGATGTTCGGCAACCCGGAGACGACTCCGGGTGGCCGCGCGCTCAAGTTCTACGCCTCTGTACGGCTCGACATCCGCCGCATCGAGACGCTCAAGGACGGCGCCGAGGCGTTCGGGAACCGGGTCCGCGTCAAGGTCGTCAAGAACAAGGTCGCCCCGCCGTTCAAGCAGGCGGAGTTCGACATCATCTACGGCCAGGGCATTCCCTGGGAAGGGACCGTCCTCGATGTTGGACTCGAGAAGAAGATCGTTCAGAAGGCGGGCTCGTACTTCAGCTTCGGCGACGATCGGCTCGGCCAGGGACGACAGAACGCGACGGCCTTCCTTTCCGAAAATCCCGACATCGTCCAGCAGATACTCCAACGCATCCAGATAGAGGCGCCCGAGGACCAGGTCATCTCGGCGCGGCTCCTTCCGACGCAGGCCCACGCCGAGGAAGTGGTCGCGGTCGAGGTCGAGGAGGAGGAGGAGGTCGTCGCGGTCGAGAGCTGACATGCCGAGCGAATCCGCAGTCGACGCAGCGCTCCGCGTGCTCCGACATCGCGACCGGAGCACTGCTGAGATTCGGGAGCGGCTCGATGCAGCCGGTTACGCGCGCGAGGAGAGAGACGAGGCGATCGAGACGCTGGTCCGGACGGGCGTGCTGGACGACGCTCGCTTCGCGGAGGTGCGCGCCCGTTCGCTCGCCGAACGCGGCGCAGGCGACGTCCGGATCCGTCATGAGCTCAGACGTGCGAGCGTCCCATTAGAGGTGGCGGACGAAGCGCTGGGATCGCTCGAGCCGGAAGTCGACCGGGCGCGTAATGTCATCTCACGGCGCGGGCCGGGAGCGAAGACCGCTCGCTTCCTGCACGGAAAGGGGTTCTCCGAGGAGATCGTCGCGGGCGTCGTTGCAAGCAGTCATGAAGACGAGCTAGGATGATTGAGCTTTCACCCGACATTTACCTGCTCGCTGAACACTTTCCGAAACCAGTGAACTCGATCCAGCTCTCGATGACCGACAAAGACGACCGGATGACTGCCGGCGATGGAAGGGTGCGGCACCTCCTGAGCTGAGGCGCGTCACGCGTGGTACCGGACGCAGCCGAACAGGCTGAGTGCGGGGTGTGAGCAACCGCGGTACTCGCCGCGGACAACCGATTCCTCCACGGAGGTTCAATGCTCACGGTCGTCGCGGCGCTCATCGGGATCCTCATCGGAGCGATCGGTGCGGCGATCTTCCTGTTCGCGCTGTCCCGTTCACGTGTCCGCGCAGCCGAGACAACCCGAACGCGCGTGCTCGCTGATGCCGAGCGGCAGGCGGAAGCGGTGCGCCGGGAGGCCCAGGTGGATGCGCGCGAGCAAACGGTGCAGCTGCGGAGCGAGATCGAGGCCGAAATTCAGGACCGCCGGCTGCAGATCGTGAAGGTCGAGGAGCGGGTTCTCCAGACGGAGGAGGAGATCGACGCGAAACTGACCGAGCTCGTGAGGCGCGAGCAGGGCCTCGGCGATCGCGAGGTGCACGCCAAGGCCCTGCAGGAGGAACTCAAGGAGGCAAAGGACGAGGCACTGGTGGCGCTCGAGCGGCTCTCAGGCCTGACCGTCCACGAGGCGAAGCAGCAGCTCCTCGAGCGCTCGACGGATCTCGTTCGGCATGAGCTCGCACGAGAAGTCCGTCAGATGGAGGAGGAAGCACGGTCGGAGGCTCGCCGCCGCGCCCGTGCGCTCATCGCCGATTCTCTCCAACGCGTTGCCGCGAGCCACACTGCGGAGGCGACGGTCTCGGTCGTGGCGCTCGCCTCGGACGATCTCAAGGGACGCATCATCGGTCGCGAAGGGCGGAACATTCGCGCCCTCGAGCACCTGACGGGCGTCGACTTCATCATCGACGACACGCCGCATGCGGTGGTGCTCTCGTCGTTCGACCCGCTCCGACGCGAAGTCGCGCGGCTGACGCTCGAGAAGCTGATCGAGGATGGCCGTATCCACCCGGCGCGGATCGAAGAGATGTACTACCACTCAAAGACGGAGCTCGACGAGCATGTTCGCCAGGCGGGTGAGCAGGCGGTGTTCGAAGCGAACTGCGGTGAGTTCCACGAAGAGCTCGTCAGGATTCTCGGTCGGCTGCGCTACCGGACGAGTTACGGACAGAACGTGCTCAAGCACACGCTGGAGGTCGTGCACCTCGGCGGGATCATGGCGGCCGAGCTAAAAGCGGGGGTAAAGACCACGAAGCGTGCCGCATTGCTTCACGACATCGGAAAGGCGATGAGCCACGAGGCAGACGGCTCCCACGCGTTGATCTCCGGGCAACTGGCACGCCGCTACGGCGAGTCGGAAGGCGTCATTCACGCCATCGAGGCCCATCACTACGAGGTGCAGCCCCAAACGGTCGAAGCAGTGCTCTTGATCACCGCCGACGCAGTGTCGGCCTCGCGTCCGGGCGCGCGCGGGGAGAGCCTCGAGAACTACATCCGGCGGCTGGAGGCGCTCGAGCTGATCGCGACAGCAAAGCCCGGCGTCGCGAAGGCGTACGCGCTGCAGGCCGGACGCGAGATCCGAGTCATCGTCGAGCCGAGCGAGGTGGACGACGACGCCGCGGCGCTGCTCTCGCATGAGATCGCGCGCGAGATCGAGGATCAGCTCGAGTACCCGGGTCAGGTGAAGGTCATCGTCATTCGGGAGTCGCGGGCGATCGAGGTGGCGAAGTAGACAACCTGTCCGCGGCGCGCAGATGGGCCGAGGTGTGGTCTCGCGCCTGGCCGGAGCGGGACGTGGAGGCCGTGAGCGCCCTCTACAGTGACCGCGCCGTCTTCTACTCGTCCCCGTTCCGCTCGCCGCAAGCACCGCGTGAGTACGTGACCTGGGCTTTCGAAGATCAGGCCGAGGCTGAATGCCGCTTCGGCGAACCCCTCGTCGACGGCGATCGCGCAGCAGTGGACTGGTGGGCGGTGCTGACGGCGAGAGACGGCTCCGTGGAGTCAATTGCCGGCACGTCCTTGCTCCGATTCGACACGAACGGCTGCGTGGTCGAACAACGTGACGTCTGGTCGACCGAGGCCGGGCGTCGCGAGCTCCCCGATTGGGCGTCGTAGCGCTCGGGAAACCCGGGCTACACTGACCCGACCGTGCGGCGCTACCACGTCACCACCTTCGGTTGCCAGATGAACGCCCACGACTCCGAGCGGATCAAAGGCATGCTCGAGTCTCTCGGTCTCGGCGAGGCGATCTCTCCAGAGACGGCCGACGTCATCGTCTTCAACACCT